>JBLRXG010000017.1:0-13218 GCA_047920855.1 Dehalococcoidia bacterium
CTCGCTGGTTCTGCGGCGGAACCAGTGCATCCTCTCGCAGCTCTATCTTCAGAGCCTCGGTTGGGCAAGCTGAGACGCAGAGCCCACAGCCTATGCAGCGCTCGTCGATCCGCCTCACCACTTCGCCGTCAAGCGTGAGAGCCTCCATCTGGCATCTGTCCACGCATGCGCCACATCCGCTGCACTCATCCTCATCCACCGTCACGATAAAGCTGGAGACTGCCCCCATAGGAATTATGCCGCTCTTCACGCTTCGAATGATACCGCAGTGGCATGAGCAGCAATTGCAGATGAAACTGACGTACTCGCTGGTGTTGCTGGAGCAATGTATCAGTCCGGCTTCCTCCGAGCGATCCAGAATCTTCCTTGCTTCATCCTTCGATATCATCCTGCCGAAGCCGCGCTCTGCCACGTACCTGGCCTGCCTCCCAAAGGTCATGCACACCTCGTTTGGCTTATCGCAGGAATGTCCCAATAGCACGCCATGGTGACGACAGTAGCAGACACTCACGGCAATATGCTCCGCCTGATCAATGTACTCCGAGACCCGGTCATACGGGTGCACCGTAACGCCAGAGGGAATCTCCTGCTCCACGGCAATAACCCTGGCAAAGGGAAACCCAGCTTTGGTGCCAGAAGCACTCTTCGCCCTTTCGGCTGCCACACTGCTGGCCACCGAGAAGTAGTCGTCGAAGAGCCTGGCCAGCCTTCTGGCGCGTTCATTGACTTCGCCTTTCATGAACTGCATCTCGAAGATGCCGGGGATAACGGGCATGAGGGTGTAGACCCTCGATCCGTCCCTCTCTGCACTGAACGCAATACCCTTGTTGGCCAGCGACTCCAGAACTGCCGCTATCTGTGTAGCGGCCTTGCCCACGATGGCCTGAGCCAGATCCTCAGCGGTGACCGGACCCATGGGCATGCGGGTCGCCACCCCGGCTTCCTCCGGTGTGAACAGTTCCTCGAGCAAGACGATGAACTCCCTGCATTTGAGCACGGGAAGCGATCCACCCCTTAGACTCAGTGCATCAGACAGTTCCTCATAGACAGATCCAGCCATATTCGTAACCTCCTATATGTATGTTACTCAACTTCGATGTCTTTCACCCGAAGCTCCGTACCACTGACGATCTCAACGTCCTGTCCGCAGCACACAGGACAGACGAGACTACAGTCCTTCACCGAAAAATCCTGGCTGCAAGTCGGACATCTCCCGACCAGCGGGGCGATGTCAAGGCCAAGATGGGCGCCCTGTGCAGGGGTATCCCGGGACATGAGCCCGAAGTAGAGTATCAGTTGCGCGGGGATGATTGCCCTCAGTTCTCCCGCGAGGACATTGACCCTGACGACCCTCGTGGCGTTCTCCCTTCTTGCTGCCGCAACAGCGATGTCTACGATGCTCCGGGCTATAGCCATCTCATGCACGATGGTTAGCTCCGAACTTGGCCCGGTAGCGCCGGAGGAGCCACTCAATCCACTCTGAGACCCCGTCGCCGTTTACACACGAGATATCCAGGATCTCCAGGTCGGGATGGATTCTCCTGGCGTTTGCCTTTGCTTCGTCCATGTTGAAATTGGTGTGACTCAGAAGATCGATCTTGTTGATCAGCAGTAGTGACGACTCCCTGAACATCATTGGGTACTTGAGGGGTTTCTCGTCACCTTCAGTGACGCTAAGAACCATGATCTTGAGATCCTCGCCGAGCTTGAACTCGGCGGGACAGACCAGGTTGCCGACATTCTCGATGACTAGCACGTCGATGGCTGAGAGATCCATCCGGGTCAGCGCCGACGCGATCATATTCGCATCAAGGTGGCAGGCACTACCTGTCGTCAACTGCACTGCAGGGATTCCCTGCTTCTCCAGCCTCTCTGCATCGCGTGTAGTCTCAATATCCCCGACGATCACGCCCAACCGGAGTTTCCCCTTCAGTGCATGGGCTGTCCTCTCAAGCAGGGCAGTCTTGCCTGCCCCGGGCGAACTCATAAGGTTGAGTACAAGGTTGTTGTTCGAGTCAAAGACCTTTCTGTTGCCATCCGCGATGCGATCGTTCGCTTCTAAGACATCGGTCATTACGTTGATCTTCATCGGGAAAGCTTAGCGTGCTGTCGCCGTATGGCAACCAGGCCCCAGTATAACACCGGCATATCACTCATGCAAAAGAGCGGCGGCAGCCCTGTCTGCCGCTCCTAATACTCGATCGTATGCCATGACATCGCAACTACTGTTGGGACGCCAACGCACGAGCCACGCGATAAGACGAGCCGCCATCCATTGTGGCAGAACGCCGGTTGCGAGTAGGCCTCGCTCACACCGATCACGGCTCACCTGTCCCTGAACGCGGGGACGTGCCCCAGCGATGGTTCGAGTGCTATAATCCTAGCAACCACACAACACGAGGAGGGAAAATGCTTGAGACACGCATAACACAGCTTTTTGGCATCAAGTATCCTATAGTCCAGGGCGGCATGATGTGGATTTCACGGGCTGAACTGGTCTCAGCGGTATCCAACGCCGGCGGTCTGGGCATCATCACGGCTTTCACGTTCTCGAACCCGAAGGACCTGGCCGATGAGATAGAGAAAACCAGGGATCTGACAGACAAGCCCTTCGGGGTTAACATAACCCTCATGCCCACATTTCGTCCCATCGATATCGATGGTTACTTAGACACGGTTATCAACTCAGGTGTGAGGATCGTGGAGACGGCAGGCAGAAGTCCGGAGCCCTATATGGAACGCCTGAAAGCTGCAGGTGTTAAGGTAATACACAAGTGCACGGCAGTGCGTTTCGCCGGCACGGCCCAGCGAATAGGGTGCGATGCCGTCAGCATTGACGGCTTTGAATGTGCAGGACATCCAGGTGAGGAAGACATCACGTCCCTTGTCCTGGTACCGCTCACCGCCGATGCCGTGGAGATACCGGTTATTGCCTCCGGCGGCTTTGGCGACGGGCGCGGGCTTGTCGCCGCGCTGGCCCTTGGAGCGGAAGCTGTTAACATGGGCACCCGGTTCATGGCAACCAGAGAAGCACCGGCACATACAAGGGTGAAGGAACTGCTCACAACGGCATCGGAGCGAGACACCGTCTTGCTGCTACGGTCGTTCCGCAACACTATGAGAATGATGAGGAACGCGACAGCCGACAAGGTACTCGAACTTGAGAAGCAGGGGGCCGACATACATCAGCTTGAGAAACTCATCAGCGGCAAAGCCGGACTGGGGCTTCTGGAGTCCGGTGATGTCGATAACGGCCTCATCAGCGTCGGCCAGGTGGTGGGCCTCATACGTGACATTCCCACCGTCAAGGAGTTGATCGATAGAACGGTGAAGGAGGCGGAGGAGGTTGCCTCCAGCCTGGCGGCTTCGGGCCTCATCAGGCCCCGCAGGGTGACCGAAGTCAGCGAATAGCATGCTATCGGCTCTGCCGGGCAGAGCTGCGGTGCGATCTCAGCACCCTTGGGAACTCCGGACAGATGAAGCTCGCGAGCACGCGCAGAGGGGAGTCTGAGATGATTCTGGTCGGGGTGAGAGGATTCGAACCTCCGACCTCATGGTCCCAAACCATGCGCGCTAGCCGCTGCGCCACACCCCGTAAACGACCACAGACTCCGACGCACAGCTGACTGGATCGTTGTCAGCTACCTTGCCATTCATGCACACTGAGGTTCACGTCTTTCAGCATAGCAGATCTGGCAAGTAGGAAGGACATTATATGTGAAAAAGGCAGAGGGAGCAATCACGGTCGACGCTGCAACCGATGGTCCCGGCCTACAGGGTCCGGGGGGCCCAACTGACTGGCAGCGACGTCAGTCCTGCCATCTAGAGCAATCGACTCACGACCTACAGCCCTCCGGCCAGATAGTCGTCAGCCGAGAAACCGTCGAACACCACGAAATCCGTGTCTGCGGCGATCTTGCCCGTCGGGCACAAGTCGAAGCAGGCCTGGCATGTGAGGCAAGCCCGGGCCTGCTCAGGGAAGAACACCGCCCTGCGGTCTATCCCTCTCCCCATAAAGCCGATGGCCTGCTTACCGACGATCTCTTCACAATAGCGCACGCACCTGCCACAGAGAATGCACCTGGTCGGCTTCGCCCTGAATCGTGATGCGAATCTGTGGATGTCAGCGCCGTATTCGCTGCTTATCTTCTTCATCTCCCCGGCCACACGTCCGTCGCTCATCGCAGTAGGAGCCACCAATTCGATTATGACTTTTCTGATCCTATCTATCCTGGGGGATCGGGTTGTCACTACCAATCCATTTTCGACGGGAAATCCGCACGCCACAACTATGCGCTTCCTTCCCTTCTTCTCCACCTCAACGCAGCAGATCCGGCAGACACCGTAAGGTCTGAGTTCGTCGTGATCACACAGTGTCGGGATATCCACGCCCGCTTCCCTGGCCGCCTCCAGCACGGTCATCCCTGCCTTTGCTGTCACCTCTTTTCCGTCTATCCGCAAAGTTATAGTCATTCGAATCTACCCCTTATCCCCACGGACAACCTTCGTCCCCGGAGCAGGAGGTGGGGGCAAAGGCTGTCCCGATAAGCGCTGGACAGCATTGAACCGCACGGGACAAACCTCAAAGCAGGTATTGCACTTGATGCACTTCTCCTGTTCAATCCAGTGCACTACGTTCTTCTCACCGTGAATGGCTTCGGTGGGACACGCCTTAAGGCAGATCATGCAGGCACTGCATCTGGCAGGGTCGATGTAGTAGGCGGTGATCGCCTTGCAAACCTCTGCTGGGCAGCGCTTTTCCTCTATGTGAGCCTCGTACTCATCCCTGAAGTACTTCAGAGTAGTCAGAGCCGGGTTGGCCGCAGTGCTGCCCAGAGCACAAAGAGAGGCGTCCTTCATCACCTCTGCTATATCCTCAATCGCCTCGATATCCCCTTGCTCACCCTTCCCTTCACAGATATCAGTGAGAATCTCACGAAGCATCCGTAATCCCTCACGACAGGGTATGCACTGTCCACAGGATTCCTCACAGCAGAAGTTCACGAAATACCTTGCCGTATCAACCATACAGGTGTCCTCATCCATGACCACCATACCCCCGGAACCCATCATCGAGCCGAGTTTCGTGAGTTCATCGAAATCAATCGGAGTGTCCAGATACTTCTCGGGGAGCACACCTCCGGAGGGTCCCCCCGTCTGCACCGCTTTGAACTTCTTTCCCTGCGGTATGCCTCCGCCTATGTCATAGATGAGTCGCCGCAAGGTCATGCCCATAGGCACTTCTACAAGTCCCGTGTTGTTAACCTTACCTACAAGGGAGAAGATCTTAGTCCCTTTGCTCTCCTCCGTGCCGATAGACCTGAACCATTCAGCACCTCTGTCGATGATAAGGGGCACATTGGCCCATGTCTCCACATTGTTCAGGCAGGTTGGCATTCCCTTGACGCCGCTCACAGCTGTGCGTATGTACTTCATCCTCGGTTCACCCACTCTACCTTCGATAGCACTCATGAGAGCAGTTGACTCGCCGGAGACGAACGCTCCTGCCCCCCTGTGGACAGCAGCGTGAAAATCAAACTTTGACTTGAGTATGTTCTTGCCAATCAGCCCGCGCTCTTCGGCCTGCCGGATGGCCTGGACTGTGTTCTGATATGCGAGGGGATACTCGTCACGCACATAGATGAACCCTTCATGTGAGCCAATAGCATAGGCCCCGATGAGAAGCCCCTCTATCACAGCGTGCGGGTTCCCTTCCATGATAGACCTGTCCATGTATGCCCCGGGATCTCCCTCGTCGCAGTTCACGATTACGTACTTGGAGTCTCCGGAGGCGTTCCTCGTGGTCTCCCACTTCAGTCCTGTCGGAAAGCCTCCCCCGCCCCTGCCCCTCAGGTTTGATTCCTTGATCTCCTGCAGGACCTCAGCGGGACTCATCTTGCTCAAAGCCTTCGACAGCGCACCGTAGCCGCCCAATGCGATGTAGTCGTCTATCTCCCTGGGATTCATGTGCCGGTTGTTCCCGAACACGATCGGCATCTGATGCCTGTAAAAGGGAATATCAGACTCCCTGGCTCCCTTATCCCCGGTGACAGGATCTGTGTAGAGAAGCCGGTCTACGACTTCGCCCTTTGCCAGTGTCTTAGATACTATCTCCGGAACATCCTTGGCCTCAACGTTCACATAGTAGATCGCTTCGGGATAGACGATGACAACGGGCTCTCTCTCACAGAACCCCTGGCATCCGGTCTCCCGAACAAACACATCATTGTCGAGACCGGCATCCCTTATCTCATCCCTGAATCGTTGAGCAACATCCAGGCTTCCCCGGCTCTGTCCGCAGACCGACATCGTGCACACACTGACCGTGCGCTTGTAGCGGCCCCTCGTTGACGAGATGCTCTTCCTCAACTGCTCGAGTTCTTCCACGGATGAGATCCTTCTAGTCGACATATCCCGCCTCTATTTGGCCGATTTGATTATCCTCTCTAGATCCGCTGTTGAAGGCTTGCTATGATACGCGCCGTCAACGGCAATGACCGGACCCATGGCACAGCATCCAAGGCAGTTCACGGTCTCCAGCGTAAACCGCATGTCCGGCGATGTCTCCCCGGTCTTCATATCGAGCATAGCCGAGACCACGTTCGCAAGCTGGGGTGCACCCCGTACCTGGCATGCCGTCCCCATACAAACCTTGATCGTATGCCGACCTCTAGGTGCCAGACTGAAGGCCTTGTAGAAGCTCGCGATATGACAGACCCGGGCGAAAGGGATCTCGAGTTTCTCGCTCACCTCCGTCAACACCTCCCACGATAGCCATCCGAACATACCCTGAAGATCCAGAAGAATCTGGATCAGCATGTCACGATTATTGTCGTATTGTCTGACGACCTTCTGAACCGTTCCCGGTACTCTGGCTGCCCGTCTGCTGTCTGCTTTCGAAACCATCGTCATTATAGGGCCCGGACTCATCCAGGAAAGGCGGCTGCCTTCTCCTTGAGCCTGGCATAATCTGCATTCACCATCTCCTGAATCGTCTCAATGTCCTCGTCTGTAAGGTGTCGATACCTTCCCTGCATCTTCAAATACTCCCGGACGGGCTTGAGTTCAGGCGGATCGGCATTGAGCCTGTAGCGACCGGACTCGATTTCATAGAGCGGAAAGATACCCGTCTGCACGGCCAGCTTGCCGATTTCGATGGTCACATCACCTCCGTGCCTCCAACCAGTCGGGCAGGGAACAAGGATATGTACATAGGCCGGGCCCTTGGTTTCGGCACCTTTTCTTATCTTCTTCATGAGATCCAGTCGGTAGCTGGGAGAGGCGGTTGCCACATAGGGTATATCGTGGGCGGCGGCGATGGCAGGCATGTTCTTCTTTCGGGTGATCTGTCCGATGCTAAGCTTGCCTGCCGGAGCCGTCGTGGTAGCAGCCCCGTATGGTGTGGCACTGGATCTCTGAATTCCTGTATTCATGTAAGCCTCATTGTCAAGGCAGATATACAGGAAGTCATGACCTCTTTCGAAGGCACCGGACAGGGCCTGGATGCCTATGTCACTCGTGGCGCCATCTCCGCCCATTGCCACGCACTTGATGCCCCTGTCCTGCAGCCTGCCCTTCGTGACGGATATCTTGAGGCCTGCCTCCACTCCCGAAATCACCGCACCTACGTTTTCGAACAGGGTATGTATCCATGGTATGCGCCAGGAGGTATAGGGCAGCGGAGTAGTGCATACCTCCGCACATCCGGTGGCGTTGGCCACGATGACATTGTCCCCCAGAGCTTTCAAAGCCATCCTAATCGCCAGCGACTCTCCACACCCGGTGCAGAAGTTGTGACCCTCGGCCAGGAACTCCTTTGTAGTGATCAGGCTGTTCCCGAGTCTGACGGCCTTCTTCTCTGTTTCCTCAGTCCTCATCTTATACCCACCGTTTCAATCATCTTGTCGGATCCCCTTGCGGCCACTTCCCTTCCCCTATCAAGCAGATAGCCAAATTCCCTCTCCGGCACGTCTCTTCCGCCGAGACCGCCCACGAATCCAACTACCTTCGGCCTCCTGTCAACATCGTACAGCGCTGACTTGACCTCCGAGAAGACCGGACCTCCCATGCCGAAGGAGATGCACCTGTCGAACACTATCAGAACCCCCACATCTTTGACGGCCTGGCGTAGCTCTTCGAACGGGAACGGTCTCCATAGCCTAAGGCTTATCAGACCTACCGCCTCTCCCTTTGCTCTCCTCTCATCTATCACTATCTTGGCCGTCTCAGTGTAACTGCCCATGGTCAGAAGAAGTGTCTCAGCTCCTTCTGTTTTGTACTCTTCCACAGGATGATAGCGACGACCGAAGATGTCCTCGAATTCCTTCCATGCCTGGTCTATGACACTTCTGGACTCCCTCAGCGCCACCTCCTGCGCTAGCTTGGCCTCCGAGTATATGTCCGGAGGACCGAGAGCTCCGTGGGTCAGGGGTCTATCGGGATCCAGTGAATATGGATACTCGAACCCGGGAAGGAACCTATCCACATCGGTCTGCTCCGGCAAAAACATAGGTTCGATGACATGGGACAGGGTGAAGCCGTCAAGATGAACCATGACCGGGAAGAGCACGCCAGGATCCTCGCCCACACGGAACGCCCATATGGTAATGTCGAACGCCTCCTGGCTGTTCTGACAGAACACCTGTATCCAGCCCGTATCCCTGACGGCCATGACATCCGAGTGGTCTCCCCATATGCTTATAGGCGCAGACAGGGCGCGGTTGGCAACCGTCATAATGACCGGTAAGCGCATTGCTGATGCCACATACAGGGCATTGTGCATGTACTCCAGCCCCGGCCCCGCAGTGGCAGTGAAAGTCCTCGCTCCTATTGCAGAAGCTCCAAGGCAGGCACTCATAGCTGAATGCTCGGACTCCACCGGAATATAGGCGGCGTTGAGTTCGCCATCAGCGACCATCTCGGCAAGTCGCTCGGGGATGTGGGTCTGAGGTGTTATTGGATACGCAGAGATGACATCAACGTCCGCCATTCTGGCTGCTTCAGCCACGGCGTGGGACGCCTCCAGGGCTACTCTTGTACTCATTGCTCTTCCTCTTCCACCATGACTATAGCTCCCGCCGGGCATATCCTCGCACATATGCCGCATCCCTTGCAGTAGTAGAGATCAGCCTCATAATATCCATCATCACCCGGCTTGATGGCAGCATCCGGACAGTGGATCCAGCACAGTGCACATCTTACGCACATATCCTTGTCCAGCACGGGCTTTTCCGTTCTCCAATCGCCAGTCTTCCGGAAGCTCGCATTGCCAGGATCCGTGATGATGCTGCCGATGTGCATATCCTTCCAGGTAGGCTTATCTGTCATGGCTATGCCTTCACTTCTGTCTCTTCGAACGCCCTCTTCATGGCTTCGATATTGCTTTTAGCCCGCAGTCCAAATCGCTCTTCCAACTGCGCCTCGAGGGAGGGGATCTTCACGACATCGATAACCCTCAACAGAGCCCCGATCATGGCTGTATTGGTTATGGGCAGACCGATGGTCTCCCTCGCGATCTTTGTAGCGTCCACCGCTGCCACGGGCCATCTATAGCCGAACTCCGACTTCAGTTCCTCCGGCGACTTCCTGGAGTTGATTATGAGTTTGCCTTCATACTTAAGCCCCGAGGTGACATCGACTGCCCGCAACAACCCCGGATCGAGCACAATGGCAATATCAGGTTCGTAGATCGAGGTCCTGATCCTGATGAACTCGTCGCTGACCCTGAGAAAGGCAATCACAGGAGCCCCCCTCCTCTCCGGGCCGAAGCTGGGGAAGGACTGAGCGAATTTGCCCTCGCTTATAGCAGCCCGTGCCACCAACTCGGCAGAAGTCACTGCGCCGAGCCCGCCCCTGCCATGCCATCTTATCTCGAGGAGTTCAGCCATATGAGAATCTGAATGTCACTGCAAAACTGCCCCTGAAGGGACTCGAACCCTTGCACCTGGCTCCGGAGGCCAGTGCTCTATCCTCTGAGCTACAGGGGCTGTACTTGTCTCCTGTCGGAGCGGACACAAATCCCTAACAATCTATCACAGACCCGTCCCCGATGCAAACAGCGTGTAAGCACCGAAGGCATAGAGCGCCACAAGTACAGGCGAGTACCAGCTCACTGCTCGGAACAGCTTGCGCTTCTGCCGAAACCTGAGACCTATGATGACAACCGTGATCATCAGCAGTGCCACCAGGACGATAACCAGATGGCCACTGGATACCGACGAGAACAGCAATCCGGGACCATGGGCAAGATCAACAGGGAGTATGATAGCCATGTTCAGCATACAGGCTCCTAACAGACCCGCCACCGCCAGATCCACCGCACCCATGCGCAGAGCAGTAAGGGCAACCACTATCTCCGGTGCCGAAGTGGTCATCGCAAGAAACAGGGTCCCGACGAAAGTGCCTCCCAGTCCGGTAGACTGACTGATCTCGTCGCCGATGAACGACAGCCAGATGCCGGCAGCTATCACCACCGCCGCAGCAAGAGCGAATCTCATGCCCACCGCCCTGCTGGAAGAGAGGGCTTCATCCCCACTGTCAGAGCCCCCGGTAGTCGCGGGCGACTGATGACGTCGCTCACTACGGGACATCCGCCACATCATCAACAGATACAGTATAAGGATGAGTATGCTGGGAACACCAACCCAGCCCGCAGCCAACCAGGGGAACCTATCGCCGGCGATTATGCTGGCGCCGACGATGGCTATGAACGATGCCCCCCAGCCAGCGGCTGTGACATGCCTGGGGCTGGCCACCGTCAGGATAGGGGAGCGACGATGCACGATATCCAGGATAGCCAGAATGAGAAGGTTGAAGCAACAGCTTCCCAGCAGGGTACCGAGGGCCAGGTCGGCCGAACCCACCAGTGCCGCCGAGCTCACCCCGGTAGCCAGTTCAGGCATGGTGGTAACAACCGCGATGAGCACCAGACCGATCCAGATCCGGCCCAGCTTCGTCCTCTCGGCGATGACGTCGCCGTACCGCGCAAGTCTTGTTCCGGCGAACAGAATGACGGCGAGACAGAGAGAGAACTCAAGCCAGACCAATATCGGCTCCCGGGTCAAACATACCAGCGAATCATACAACACAAGAAAGAACCCCGCCAATCACCGTTCGGACAAACGACTCTCCCGTGCTATAATTGGCAGGCAAACCCACGGAGAGGTGTCCGAGTGGTTTAAGGTGCCGCTCTCGAAAAGCGGTAGGCAGCAATGCCTCGTGGGTTCGAATCCCACCCTCTCCGCATTGAGCGGATGATATCCGGGATCATCCGGTGGTGGGGCATGGACACAGCCCGGGTTGGTTACGGAGAGGTGCTGGAGTGGCTGAACAGGCACGCCTGGAGAGCGTGTGTCGCCTTTGGCGACCGTGGGTTCGAATCCCACCCTCTCCGCCAGTACTAGGGCTGAACAACTGCTGTATTACCACAACGCTAACCTGCGTCGGCTTGATTCCGACCGGGCTCTTATCATAGGATCACAACTCTCTGTCAGAAAGCGTCGTGTAACAGCGGAGCTTGAACCCTTCGCCCGATTGTGGAGTCCCATCCTCCCACTCATCATGGTCGCATCTCGGCCTTGTATGCCGAAGCCGTGCTATGAAGCTGGCTGCCAGATCAGGAAGGGATACGTCTGGCCATCAACGATATTCCAGGTATAGGCAGGGTTGGTTTCGCCGGGAGCGACGGCAACCAGATTCCACGGCTCAACCAAACCCTCCGTAGCGGTGTCTGTGAAGGTGGCGATATTCTTCATCTCTGCTGTCGTTTTTCCGGTTCCGCCATCCGAAGTAGCTTGTCCACTGGTTTCGGCATCCCAGAAGCAATTGCTTACCGTCCCCTCTTCATTCCATCCCACCAGCCCGCCACCAGCCTGATTTGCAGTCACATTGCCGGCGGCATAGGAGTTCTCTATATTGCCTCCTTCATTCCGTCCTACCAGGCCACCAATGAACTGCTGACCGGAGAGGAGGCCACTGTCTGCCCGACCTTGCACTGGCGGCAGTGCGGCAGAATGTGATACAGTCTGTGCCAGTCGCTCAGCTGCGTCCGCCACGAGAGCCAGAACACAAGACAATGATCTTCGGGTGCACAATCAGAACTCCCTCACGGACATCGTGGAGGACATCTCATCGACTTGATGTGAGTATGAGCACTACGAACCCCGGCTTCCGGTTAGGCTCAGACCAATCCATACGAGGTGCCAGATGAGTGATGTTGCCCGGCCGTTCTTCACCCTGCTCGGTTATAGAACACTCTTCAGAAGGGCCCGGCTGGCGGCAATGATCAACAGGATGGAGGACAAATCAGTCATCGATGTCTGTTGCGGAGAAGGCGGGATAATCGCCCGGCTGGCCGAATACGACAGGACCAAGATAGGCGGGCTGGATATCTTCAGACCGAGTCTTGACAAGGCAATGAGGCTGGATGTGTACCGAGGATTGGTTCAGGGTAATGCCCTGTTCTTGCCTTTCAAGGACAAGTGCACAGACATAGCGGTGAGCATCGCAGCCCTGGAACACCTCAGCAAGGAAGACGGGATCAGGCTGGTGGAGGAGATGACCCGCATCGCCAGGAAGGTGGTGGTAGTATCGTGCCCTGTGGTCAGATGGGAGCAGGACCCGTTGGACGGTAATCCGTACCAGAAGCACCTCTACCACTGGACCATCCCGGAGTTGAAGGAGATGGGCTTCCAGGATATGGTGGGCGTGGGCTTGAGGGGCATGTCGGGACGCATCTGGGGCTCCTTACTACGCACGTACGTCAGTCCGGTCCTGGGACTCATGACCCTGCTGGCGACCGTAATCTCCTACCGCATACCGAGAATAGCCGCCAATGTAGTTGCCTGGAAAGTCTGCGAGTAACTCCCGCCCCGGACCGGGCGCTCCGCCGCTTCCGGCTTCTGCGCGGCCGATGGTGTTGGGCGGTGTCGATAACATCCGCCTACCCATGTCTGTCAGAACTCGGCCGGGCGCGTCACCGCTGCAGCAATCGTAGAGTGGACACTGCACAATCTTCAGGTTGTGTGTCAACATAGACCGCCAACTGTGAGAGCAAGGGAATATCCGACAGGCTATGGGTCGCCACAGGTTCTGTTAAGGCTATCTTCCTCTGGGGGACCCGACCCAACAACTCTTTCAGTAGGACGTGTTGCGTCAAAACAAAGTGTTACCAAAGTGCTCCTTGTTGCATCATAATACCGGTTACCGAGTTGATTCTTT
>JBLRXG010000018.1:0-12872 GCA_047920855.1 Dehalococcoidia bacterium
CTCGCTCCTGCAAACCGCGATTATCGTAGCCATCTAGTAGTTTGTCCAGCTATCATCCCATAATCCCCATCTTCCATGACCGAAGGAGCACCGAGGTCCTACTGATCCTGTACATAGCCGGGATACGCATGAATAGCACAGACTTGCAGATAACACCGGTTGAACATCCTGGCGAAGGGCCTTGTCAGGCCGACACGGACAAAGACACAACTCTGGCTCAATCTGCGTTTCAACTCACGGTTGGTGATACCCGGGGCATATCCCTCACGTATCTGACTATCACAGTATTCCCTGAAAACCAGGTCCGTAATCGGCAGGTCATAGGTCTCTCCCGATGCATCTGAGAACTTCATCCGGTAGTCAGACCTCCCTTCCTCGGTTGAGAACTGCTTGACCGCAAGAATCTCACTCGCTTTCACTGTACCCATTGACCTGTTTCCCTGCCCTTCGTCGACATACTGCCTGCCGTGAATATCCGCACCGAATATGCTGTCAACCGATGCATCCAGAAGCCTCACCAGCAGTGCCCTTCCCTCCTCATGCGACAGTGTCCTCACCAGTCTCGGTGCATAGTGCGAGTTGATCTCCCAGTCCTCAGTGTGCGGAGGCTTGGGTGTGGGGCGAACAATGTCGAGTTCAACCACCGCGAACGGCTTGACTACGCGCCGACCACTCTTGTCCAGAAGGTGACTCTCCCTTATGCCTGTGGGGCCAACATCGGGTCTCACCCCATTGCCATCTTGATCCACTCCGAATATGCATACTCTGTCTCCCTTCATCCTTGTCAGGTCAGTTATCACCAGATGTCTCCTCATAGGTGAGTCACCTCAACATCTTCCCAATGCTCCTGGAGATACTGCGTCAAGAGGCTCCTGTGACACTTGTCAGGTGATGCTTCGGAACAAAGGAAACAGGTCTCACTGTCAAGAAAAGACCTGTCAAGCTCATCTAACACATTCCTTCTAGCAAGAAGCTCGGTATACTCTCTGGCGTAGACATCCCAATTCTTGCTAAGCACATACTCATCTCTCATCTTCTTCGTAGGTGCAAGAAACTCAAAGTGATAATAGTCCGTACCACACAACTCCGTCAGGAAATACTTCAAGTCATCTCTCTTAGCGAATCCGGCAAGCTGAGATACATTGATCCTTACATCAACGACCTGCCTGATGCTGTTACTTCTAACGATGCCAAAGAACTCTCGCGCGCTCTTCCTTGTGAACCCAATAGTGTAGATCTTCATGGTGACGTGTTCACAGCAGTGTAAGCTGCGCCACCTCTTTCTCCGCCTTCTCCGTTGATTTATCGCCCCTTATGTGATACACAGCCACTCCCCTGTCCAGTAATGTCTGAGCGACAAGA
Source organism: Dehalococcoidia bacterium (assembly GCA_047920855.1). Taxonomy (GTDB): domain Bacteria; phylum Chloroflexota; class Dehalococcoidia; order GIF9; family AB-539-J10; genus RBG-13-51-36. The sequence continues at coordinate 1,363 of JBLRXG010000018.1, forward strand.
TGATGCCGATGACACCTGTGGGGGTCCTCTTCACTGCACATTATCGCGACGCTCTTCCTTTGCGCCAACCCGACCAGCCTCGCAATCCCCTCCTGATACCAGTTCCGCTCCATCACTCTTTCGTAGACGATCCTGCCATTCTCATAACACCCATCGTCTCTCGGCTGTCCACCGAGTATGTTGCCCACTCCCTCGACAGCCAAGAACAAATACTCAATCCCAGCGACACGTAGCTTTGCGCGTATGTTATGCATGCCGAACTGAGGCGCATACTTGCTGAACGGGGTGCTTCTCACATCCACCACGACTTCGATCCCGTTCAGCAGTGCAATGAACTCATCGAGTTCGACATTACTGTGTCCGACTGTGTATATGTTGCCTGGATTCGAGGTTTTCACTGTCTCCACGTGGCACCGCCCTATATGCCTCCCGCCGCATCACGGCAGGCGCAGGACACCTCCATCAGTTCCTGTCATCAGGGCTCTCCAAATTCTACCACAAACCGGTTTCATTACGTTCCCGAACTGCGCTACAGAAGCGAGTATACATAGCCCAGCAGCAGGGACATGGCACTGACAATCACCAGGTACACGGCCAGGATGCGGGCACCCAGTTCCTTTCTCAGCACCAGGATGCTGCCCCAGCTGGTTATCGGACCCACCAGCAGTATGACCATGCCCGCACCTATGTTCAGTCCCTGTGATACAAGCGCGTCGACCAGAGGAACGCTTGCCGTGGAACAGACGTAGATGATCAGCCCGAGACCCAGGCTGAAGAGAAAGCCCAGCCCCCCGCTCAGATGAGCGCCCACGAACTCACCGATAGGAGCAGCAGCGGTCACCACGGCAGCCAGAGCAAGTCCCAGAAGCAGCCAGGGACCGATGTCCTTGACCATGTCCACGTACGCGTATCTGAACACGTGCTTCATCCTGTGAGCGATGTTCCGAGAACCACCCCCTGCGTACTCGCCTGGCTTCTTCTCAAACGCCTTCCGGCAGTGCGAACAGCAAAAATAGAAGACCTCGCCACGGCATTCGACGCTCTCGGCCTTATCTACCTCCACGTTCGCCCCGCACACGGGATCTCTGGCAGTACACTCACACTGAGGCGACTGAACTGCTATTCTGCGTCCGATCAGATTGCCGACCAGACCCATGGCCAGACCCATGACCACCACGGCCAGGTACAGGAACGCAGTGAACCTTATCCCCATAAGGGCATAGCAGACGAGCAGGGCGGTTATCGATGTGGCCGGAGTGGCCACAAGGAATGCGAGAACGGAACCCAGCCTCGCACCTTTGCGGTGCAGACTCAACGCCACGGGAAGCGCACCCAGGCAGCAGAGGGGGATGATCGTCCCGGCGAAGGTGCAGTACAGCAGAGGCCTTATCCCCCGCCCTCCCAGGTGCCTGTCAACCCACTCGGGGGGAACAAACTCGTGTATGAGGCCGCTCAGCAACAACCCGATCGCCAGGTATGGTAGTACGTCGACCAGGTAGTTCACAAAGACGAGAAGGAACTGGTCCATACTCAACTCCTTACCTGCGCCTTCTCAGGTGTGACTCGTCATGCACCTGTCAGCCCAGGAAAGGTTCGTCACTCATATGCATCGACCTCTGACCGGGGTTCTCCGAATGCGACCCGGCGCGTAGCACTGTCAGGTTGTCACCGATATGCCTTCACGGTAATGCTCATGAGCTTCGTCGGTGCTTCCTCTCCCTCCGCCTCCAGGTGAAACTCTTTGCTGGACAGCACCCGAACGTCGTCAAAGCCTGCTTCCCTGATGGCTCTCAAATACTCTTGCTGCTCTAGAGCACCGCCGATACAGCATGCCCACGCATCTGCGTCTCTCTTCAACCCATCCGGCAGGGCTCTTTCGGAGACTATGTCGGATATCGTGAGCCTGCCTCCGGGCTTCAGGACTCGCCACGCTTCCCGGAAGACTCCGGGCTTGTCAGGAGACAGGTTGACAACGCAGTTGCTGATAATCGCGTCGACTGACTCGTCTCCGACAGGGAGGTTCTCGATTTCGCCCAGGCGAAACTCCACGTTGTGATAGCCGTGTTCCCCGGCGATGCTCCTTGCCCTCTCGATCATCTCCTCCGTCATGTCCACTCCGATGACCTTTCCCGACGCACCGACCCTGTCAGCGGCCAGGAACACATCGACGCCTGCTCCCGACCCCAGATCCAGCACTGTCTCCCCCTCCTTCAATTCGGCAATGGCAGTTGGGTTGCCGCAGCCGAGCCCCATCAGCGCCTCATCAGGGATGCAGGTCAGATCTTCGCTTGAGTATCCGATGGCTTCGGCTTGAGCCTGCGTGCCGCCCCCGCAGCCGCAACCCGAACAGCACTCCCGATCCTGCCTGGCTATTTGTCCGTACCTCCCCCTCACCACTCCCTTGACATCTCTTTCGTTCAAGAATGCACCTCCTTTTATTTACTACACCGCGAGTCTGCTCCGCATGGAGTGTCGTCGCGCAATGATTATCGCCGCGTATAGCAGTGCCTGTCTTCTATGGTCCCGCCACCCAGCACGAGATCATCTTCATAGAAGACCACCGCCTGTCCCGGGGTGATCGCCATCTGCGGCTCGTCGAACCTGACATGAACACTACCCCCATCGAGCGGCGCTATCGTTGCGTCAGCCTCCCTGTGGCGATACCTTATCCTTGCCTTCGCCCGTATGGGCTCGGTAGGCCTGTCCGTTATCCAGTTCACATCCGACGCAGTGAACTGATCTCCGTAAAGATCATCTTTCCTTCCCACTATCAGAGCATTCGCTTCGGCATCGATATCGATGACATATAGCGGCTCTCCGCCGCCGATCCGAAGACCCCTCCTCTGTCCAACGGTATAGTACGGAACACCCCTGTGTTGCCCGAGCAGCCTCCCTTCCCTGTCCAGTACCGGTCCGGGCTGTGCCGAACCCTCCACAAGGAAGGAGTACCCTCCCGAGACAAAGTCCTGGCTCTCCGGCTTGCCGCTGACACCCAGCCCTAGACGAGAAGCTATCTTCCTGACCTCCTGCTTTGTACGATCTCCCAGCGGGAAGAGGGATTTCCCGAGCTGTTCCTGAGAGAGCGAGAAGAGGAAGTAGGACTGGTCCTTCCGCAGGTCCCTGCCTTTTCTTAGCAGGTGCCGCTGGCTCTTATCATCGTACCTGACTCGAGCATAGTGACCGGTGGCGAAGACGTCGAACTCGATCCCGCTGTTGCGTGCCACCCTGGCCATGGCTCCGAACTTAACTTCACGGTTGCATTTCACGCAGGGACTGGGAGTCCTGCCCGACAGGTACTCCCGCCGGGAGTAGTCAAGAACATGTGACCTGTATTCGCTCCGCAGGTCAAGAACATGGAAGGGAATGCCCAGAATGCCAGCAACCCTGAGGGCTTCTTCGATATCTCTCTCCTCCTCAGGCCCATAACAGCCGCGCTGTCTCGCTTCGCCGGCTGATGTCTCCTCATCCCATATCCTCATCGTGACGCCTGTGACGGAATGGCCCTGCTCCTTGAGAAGACCCGCTGCAACGGAGGAGTCCACCCCTCCACTCATAGCCACCAATACCCTCTTCATGATTCTCAACTAATGGAACGCCCTGATAGGTGACCTTTGGTCAGGCAAGCCGATCCTATGGGGATTGTGATCCAGGCACGGGTCACTGCTCTGGACTCACATGAGGGACCTGAACCCGACCTCTACGCTGCTGTCGGTTCTCATTCCCGTGTCTCTTCTTCGATCTGTAGTCAGCAATGGCCGCCTTGAGCGCGTCCTCGGCAAGTGCCGAACAGTGCATCTTGGCCGCCGGCAGGCCGTCCAGGGCTTCGGCTACAGCCTTGTTGGTGATGGACAGGGCCTCATCTATGTTTTTCCCCTTCACCATCTCGGTGGCCATGGAACTGGTGGCGATGGCAGCCCCACAGCCAAAGGTCCTGAACTTAGCGTCGGCTATAATGCCGTCCTGCACCTTGATCTGAAGCTCCATAACGTCCCCGCATATCGGATTTCCCACGCGTCCCACTCCATCAGGGTTCTCAAGCTCCCCTACATTGCGGGGGTTCTTGAAGTGATCCATCACCTTCTCGCTGTACAACGAAGATACGTCACCCATTGTCCATGTCACCTCTTGATAAGTAGTTCGCCGTGTCAGGTATAAGGTTCATGCTGCGGCCACCGATCTCCCCGACAGTGCACATTGGCCCAGAACAGAGGGGTGCTTCGGGTGCCCGTGGTCTGGCATGATCCTTGTGCCTGATCTTCAACGTATGGTCATCAGTATACTCCATAGACTACCTCATCGCGACCGCAATGATTACCGTCATGACAACCCGTACCCTGTCTCCTCTCTATAATGCCGTCTAATGCTCTGCCAGAGAACCATGGGTCTCAGCCGGAGACCCGCTGATCAAGCCAGGCATCCAACTCGGCCTTACTGCCGAAAGCACCATTTCTGATGCCACGGACGACCCCTTCCTTGTCGATCAGCACCAGAGTGGGAAGATATCTCACGCCGTAGGCCGTTCCAGTCGTCTGCCTCGTATCCAGAGCTATCGTGAATGTTATGTCAGCATCAGTATGTGATCTGACCCGTTCCTCGCCTTCTCCGAGGTTGATACCGACAAACTCGATCACGCCCGCCCTCTCGTCATACGCTGCCTGAAGGTACGGCTGCTGCACAACGCAGAAATGGCACCATGTGGTCCAAAAGTTGAGCAGAACCCACTTACCTCTAAGCTGGCTCAGTTCCACCGTTCCGCCATCAAGGGTGGGCAGACTGAAGTCGGGCGCCGTATTTGGGATCACCCCCCCGTCTCCCCGACTACCGGATAAGGGACACCCTGTAACCCGCAGTACGACAACAACGACCAAGACCGCCACCAGAACTCCCACCACCGCCCACTGTATTATCCTTCTTCGGCGCATCTATCCTCCATTACACGGTAAGCAACGTTATGAGACGGGTAAGAGTGCCGCTTAGCAGCCCAATGCCCACTGCTATGAGCAAGATCCCAGTGAATACTGAAACGGTATTGGCGCGCCGGCTGAGCCACGAGATGACGGGGACCGCCGAACCCATGGCGAGTCCAATAGCGATGAAGGGCAGTCCCAGGCCAACAGAGTAAGCAAGAAGCAGGTAGCTCCCCTGCACAGCGGTCTCAGCACTGGAAGCCAGCGCCAGAATGCCCGCCAGTATCGGCCCCACGCACGGAGTCCACCCCAGGGCAAAGGCGGCTCCCAGACCGAGCGACCTGAGATATCCCGAGGTATTGCCGAAAGAGCTCTTGAGCCTCATCTCATAGTTGAGCCATGACACTCTGCGCGCAAGCAGCAACCAGACTCCGAATACCACGAGCACACTGCCGGCGATCCTGAAGAGCACGGTTGTGGGGATGACACTTCCTATCAACCCCACCGAGGCACCCAGGGCTACGAACACGAGCGAAAAGCCAATCACGAAAGTAACGGCGTGCAGGACAGTGCGCCGACGGCTGACCTCCGGTGTCAACGAAGTAGCACCTGCGAGGTTGACCACATATACCAGCGCCAGCGGCAGGACGCAGGGGGAGAGAAACGATAGCACTCCCCCGGTGAATGCGACGCCCAGTGACAATCCATCCATGTGCGGTTGCCTCTAACAGTTCCACCCTACCGGGAGGAGCACCTGCCCGGATGTGCTAGGCATCTGTCTCCACCTCGCCCTTTATGCCGACCTTCACCGTTCCCAAGGGTATGTCCTTGCCCGCCTTCCTTATGGCCTCCTGCGCGATGTGCACAAGTCCGTGACAGCAGGGCACCTCCATGTGCACGACCTTCAGGCTCTTCACGTCCGCAACCCGCAGGATCTCGGCAACCTTGTCGATATAGGCATTGAGATCATCCAGCTTGGGACAACCGATGGCGACGGCCTTTCCCTTCAGGAAACCCCGGTGAAAATCGCCATACGCGAATGGAACGCAGTCGCCAACCAGCACAAGGTCGGCATTCCTGAAGTACAGCGCATGCGGGGGTACCAGATGAAGCTGTATCGGCCACTGGCTGAGTTCCGACTTGACCGTTTCCGTTGCCGGCGTATCGCCTTCCTTCTTGTCCCACTGCAGCATTCGGGCGGAGGGGCAGGAACTGATGCCGGCATGAGAGTGGTGTTGAGGTAGTTCATCGGCATGAGCTTTCAGGTGAGCCATGTGCTTCTCCAGGAGTTCAGGTGAGTTTTCCCTGATATGCGCGATTACCCCCTCTTCATCGTATTCGTCGACCTCCCTATCCTCGACAGTCAATGCCCCCTGGGGACAGTCGCCCATACACGCCCCGAGGCCGTCGCAGAAACTCTCCTTGACCAGCTTCGCCTTGCCATCGATGATCCGAAGCGCACCTTCAGGACAGGCGGGAATGCAGAGCCCGCAGCCATCGCATTTCTCCTCATCGATCCGGATCATCTTCCTCTTCGCTGTTGTCATCTACTCTATCTCCTTCAGCAACTCGGCGACCTTGCCCTTTATGATGGCCAGGGTCTCGCGATAGGCTTCGATACCCTTCCCCTTGGGGTCGGGTATGTCCCAGTCTATCCTCTTTGCCTCAGGAATCACGGGACAACCGACGTCACAGCCCATGCTGACCGCTATGTCGATCGGATCCTTGTCCTGAATGCCCTTCGGCTTACCGCGCCACACGATACCCTCCTCCTTCAACACCTGTACTGCCTCCGGGGCTATTTTGTCTGCCGGATCGGTCCCCATGCTTATGAACTCAAGGTTCGGCCTGTCGCTCATCTTCTTAGCCAGCGCCTCTGCCATCTGGCTCCTGCACGAGTTCCCCAGGCACACAAAAGCGATCCTCTTCTTCTTCAGCTTCTGATACATCTCCTCACCTACACACTCCACCGCGTACTTGCACCATTGCACACAGCTCTCCAGGTCGCTGTAGATTGTGAAGCCGCACCTGGTGCATCGCGTCAGCATCTCGTTGGAGAATATCTCCACCTCGTTGCCGCATTCGGGGCACTTCTTGACTATGATCGTCGGTGTCCGTATATGAGCCGCTCCGGGACACTTGTCAAACATGTTCAACACCTCCTGTTGACCATCCGATGATCACTTGCTGCTCTTGAGCAACGGGGACATCGCCCTCAGCCTCTTCACGATCCCGGGCAAGACCTCCAGTACCCGGTCGACATCTTCCCCTGTATTATCATGACCCAGGCTGAACCGTAGAGAGCCGTGCGCCTGCTCATGCGAGAGACCGAGAGCCAGGAGAGCATGAGACGCCTCCAGACTTCCCGAACTACAGGCCGAGCCTGTGGAAACACAGATGCCCTCCAGGTCAAGGTTGAGCAGCATGGATTCACCCTCCGCATAGTCTATGCTCACATTGACGTTGTTGGGCAACCTCTTCGTAGGATGACCATTAAGGCGAATGTGGTCGATCCGTTCCTCGAGACCCTTGATCAGCCTGTCACGAAGGTTGCTCACCCGCTTCGCCTCCTCGTCCAGTTCCGCGCCGGCAAGCTCCACAGCCTTGCCGAATCCCACTATGGCAGGAACGTTCTCCGTGCCGGCCCGGCGCTTCTTCTCCTGGCCCCCTCCATGCACAAGCGAGACCAGCCTGGTGCCCTTTCTGACATAAAGCGCACCCACCCCTTTCGGCCCGTACAGCTTGTGCGCCGACATGGAGAGCATCTCGACACTCAGTTCATTCACATTCACTGGAATGTGCCCCACGGTCTGAACGGCGTCGGTGTGGAAAGGTATGTCCGCCTCCCTGGAGATCTCCCCTATCTCGCCTATTGGCTCGATCGTTCCTACCTCGTTGCTGCCGTGCATCACCGAAATCAGGATCGTCTTGTCGGTGATGGCTTTCCTCACATCACCGGGATCGACCATCCCGTACCTATCTACGGGCAGGAAAGTGATACTGAACCCCCTTTTCTCCAGGAACTTGCAGGACTCCAACACAGCATGATGCTCGATGCGAGTGGTGATGATGTGATCCCCTCGCTGCTCCCTGGCAAAGGCGACCCCCTTGATCGCAAGGTTGTCGGCCTCCGATCCCCCACCCGTGAACACGATCTCGTCGCTCCGCGCTCCGATGAGTTCCGCAACCATGTCTCTGGCATCTTCCACGGCCTGCCTTGCTTCCTGGCCGCAGGAGTGAATACTCGACGGATTGCCAGAAGCCTCGGTGAAGAAGGGCAGCATAGCCTTGACCACCTCCGGATGAGTGGGTGTGGTCGCAGCATGGTCAAGATAAATCCGTTTCACTTGCAGTCCCTCCATAACATAATCCACGGGCTGATCGGTCTAGTGCCTTCGCCGGTCACCCGTACAGTCAACGCGTCTCGCTCCCTCATCAACTACCTGTCCTCTATCATATCCGAGCCAGACAGTATAACACGACCTCCAATACCCCTTGCTCAGCGCCGCTGCCAGGTTGGTTCGACCCTGACCTTTCTGAGGCGCAGCGAGTTGGTCACCACGTTGAGAGAACTGGCCGTCATAGCAGCCATACCGACCATCGGGTGCAGCAGCCCCACCACAGCCATGGGGATGGCGACTGCATTGTACATCCAGGCGAAGAAGTAGTTCTGCCTGATCTTCCTGAACGTGGCCCGCGACAGGTTCACCGCCGTAACCACAGAGCTCAACTCCCCTCTGACGAGCGTTATGTCAGACGACTCGATGGCGATGTCGGTTCCAGTGCCTATTGCTATACCTACGTCGGCCTGCGTAAGCGCGGGAGCATCGTTAATCCCATCGCCCACCATGGCAACGACCCCGACCTCATCCTGGAGACGCCTTATCTCGGCGGCTTTGTCCTGGGGCAGCACCTCGGCCAGCACTCGTTCGATACCTACCTGCCTGGCAACAGCCGCAGCCGTTCTCCGGTTGTCCCCGGTGATCATGGCCGTCTCCATACCCATCCTTCTCAGTTCGGCAATGGCCTGAACTGAATCGTCTTTGAGCGTATCTGCCATCGCGATGACACCCCCTATCCTCCCATCCACCGCTACCAGCATGGCCGTCTTGGCCTCGTCCTCAAGTTCACCCAGTCTGTCCTTGACCTCACTGAAATCCACCCGGGAGTCCAGCATCAGTTTCTGGTTTCCGACCAGCACGTCCTTGCCGTCGATCCTGCCTCTTATGCCTTTGCCTACAATGGCTTCGAAGTCCTCCACCCTGGCAAGGTCGATCCCGCGCCGCCTGGCTTCTTCCACTATGGCCTGCCCCAGGGGGTGCTCCGAGCCCTGCTCCAGCCCGGCGGCAAGATGAAGGATCTCCGTTTCCCCGAACCGGCCGTTGCCGAACACGTCGGTAACCCCTGGCTTGCCCCTGGTGATGGTTCCGGTTTTATCAAAGACTATGGTCCGCACCTCACTCATCGTCTGCAGGGCCTCTCCACGGCGGAACAGCACTCCCTTGTCGGCCCCCATCCCCGTGCCCACCATTAGAGCGGTGGGCGTGCCCAGTCCCAGCGCACAGGGACAGCTTATTACCAGTACTGCGATACTGGCGAAGATGGCCAGGGTAACCGTCCCCAGATCCGGGTTCACCCAGGGCAGAAAGGTAGCCCCCCAGGTGATGATCCTCATGAAGAAGTCTGGGAACAGCAACCAGCTGATCAGCGTCAAAAGCGCTACTCCCAGCACCCCCGGCACCATGTAACCAGTCACCCTGTCGGCGAACTCCTGGATTGGCACCTTGGAGCCCTGGCATTCCTCGACCATCTTGATGACCTGAGACAGAAAGGTGTCCTTGCCGACCCTCGTGGCCCGAACCCTCAGCAAGCCCTGCTGGTTTATCGTAGCCCCGATCACCGAATCGCCTGTCTTCTTGTTCACCGGCATCGACTCACCGGTGGCCATCGATTCGTCGACGGCGCTCTCACCCTCCACTATCACTCCGTCGGTGGGGATCTTCTCGCCCGGCCTCACAACCATGATGTCCCCAACCTTCACCTCTTCGATGGCTATCTCTTGCTCCTGACCATCCACCGCTATTCGGGCGGTCTTGGCTCCCAGTTGCAGCAGCTTCTTTATCGCCTGGGAGGCCCGGCCCTTGGCTCTCGTCTCAAGGAATCTGCCCAGCAGGTGGAAGGAGACGATTCCCATTGCCATCTCGATGAAACCCGGCCCGCCCCAGATTAAGGCGCCTATGCCCATGAAATAAGGCGGCACCGAACCGAGAGAGATGAGGACATCCATGTTGGCCCGGCGACTGCGGATTGCTCTCAGGGTAGCCTGGTGAGTCGGCCAACCGATCAGGAACACCACGGGAAAGCCAAGCACGGCGATTATGATGCCGTAACCGGGAATGGCCACAGCCATAGAGAGGATCATCAGCGTCCAGGCTACGCCCGACGGGATGATGGCGAAGATGAAACGCCTCTTCGCGTTCTTCACTCTCAGTACGTCGTCCTCGGCCTTCTCCTCTTCCTGTTTCTCCTCGGTAACCGTATAGCCGGCCGCTTCCACAGCAGACTTGAACTCGGCCATGCCGGTCTCGCCCCTGACGTACTGAACCGTAGCCTTCTCACTGGCTAGGTTAACGCTGGACGATATCACACCGGACACTCTAGCGAGGGCCTTCTCAACGTTGGCAACACAGGAGGCACAGGTCATACCGCCCACGCCGAAGGTCACTTTCTCCAATCCTACGCCGTAGCCGACATCCGAGATCGCTTTCACCAGCGCCTTGATATCGATCTGGCGGGGATCGTATTCAACCGATACATCCTCGCTGGCCACATTGACACTCACCCGGTGCAGCCCGGGCAGCCCGGCAAGGCCTTTCTCGATGGCAGCGGCGCATGACGCACAGGTCATACCTGTGATGGGCAGGACTATCCTCTTCGTTATCGTTTCGCCGGGCATCTTCCTTGTTCCTCCTATCGTACCGGTCTCACCTACGCGATTCCAGAGGGCTCAAGCATAGCGCAATCCGCCTTCTAAGGCCATCCTGGCTCAAGCGTATTCTCATAGGCTGCTATAAGGTCATTTCTGCCCATTACAATGATGCCGTCAACGATCTCGTATGCCACTGAGGCCTTGGGGTAGTTAACGCAGGCTCCCCTGATCCCATCACCTGTCCTGGCTCTAAAGGTGGTGGCGCACATGTCACACACAAGTATGTCGTTGTCAAGAGAATACTGCTTCGCCCAGCACGGAGGACAAACGCTCGCCCGCACATGAATCTGCCCGTTCAACACATATGCCATGAAGTGCATGTCGCGGTCTTCGGTTTCCACTGTGAAGTGGACGTTCCGGTGGTTCTCAACCTCTCTTACCGGTATTGACACGGTGTCACCTGCTGATTGTGGCTCAATCCAAGTTGCCACTATCGACCCACTGCTTAGTCCGCCTTCACCCGGGCCAGGACAGGCTGCAAGAAGCACCATCGTCGCCACAAAGGCCGCAAGCACCACCACCGTTATAGCCAGCCTGGTCCTGTTCACACTCCTGTTGTGTAGCTCGAACACCTGCTCTCTCCCTGTTCCTGTCGGATTCCCTCTCTTAGTCCT
>JBLRXG010000019.1:0-12772 GCA_047920855.1 Dehalococcoidia bacterium
GGAAAGAATCAACTCGGTAACCGGTATTATGATGCAACAAGGAGCACTTTGGTAACACTTTGTTTTGACGCAACACGCCGGCAATTATGCACGGCTATGCGCTCACACACTGCCTCGCGGGCTCGCGCCCGACACCCCTGCACGACGTCTCCGCCAGAGGTGAAGGCCAAGCACCGGCAAAGCGATGACCATGAGAAGGGCGATGTCGCCCCCGGTCATGTTGGTTCCAGGGAAAACACCGGTGCTACTCAAGCCCTGGCTAAGCCTGTATTCAGGCGCTGCGGCGAACTCTATATCCACCATCTGGTCGGCCCTGATCCGCCCTCTCAATTTCGTGAGGTAGAACTCGTCACCGCTCAGATAGGTGGAAATGAGGCCAGTTATCACCTCATAGTCAGAAAGATCCTTAATCGACACCTTATCACCGAACTCCAGGCTGAATGCGTTCTCTCTCCAGTAGCCGTAGCCCGTGCGCCACGGGTACTGCTTGGGCGCCACTACCTGGTCGGCAAGGATGTACAGAAGGACCTGAGGCGACTTTGCGCTCAGAGAGGTTATGCGTAGCGGATATACGATCTCGTCCGATGGAAAGCTCAATACTATGGGCTCAATGAGCCCCTCCTCCAGAGCAATGCCCGTAGCCGCATCTACCGCGTTGATCCTGGTGGCTACGAAATACCACTCCTTGTCAATATACTCAGCGATGATTGGCTCGCCCTCATCCGGGAAATGGTAGCCGTTCGCGTTCAGCCAGTCCACCAACGCCGTCGGATCCGTCGCCGCCAGAGTGGCCGTGGCATAAGGACCCACTAACTTTTCATCTATGACGTCTACTCCATCGGAAGGCGGCCCGATGTCAGCCAAGCCACACCCGAAACCCCACTTCGGGGGCTCGGGAATCGCTCTTATGGTGAAGTCGGACAACTCACGGAACACCTCGGCGTCTGAAAGAGATATCTCAGGCTTGCCCGGCACCGGAATCACCCAGGCGAACTCCTCGGCCTCGCCCTCAAAGCTGACCGAGAGAATCAGGTGCTGAGTAGCATTGATGGCGCCGCTGTCGTGCAGTATCAGGGCCTGCTGATTGGACTGATAGAGGTCGAGCCAGCGCATTTCCTCCCCTATGAACAGGGCCCCATCGGCAAGGACAGGACTGGCCGTCACCGACAACAGGAACACAATGGCCACCAGCGGTGCAGCTATCAACTTCTTCTTCATACTTCACCTCCATGCCTCCTATTCACCAGATCCGACAGGCGTGATCGTCTCACACTTTTGCAGCGAGCCAAGGTAACGCCTGCACCATCCTTACTAAGATTAGCAGATGATTGTTAAAATCCTGTTAACTCCCGCCGGGCCTTCAGCGGTTACACTCTGGTGCCTGCATCCGGGGAATACGGCGCACATTGCTGAGTGTTGTTGGATAGTGTAGTTCCCACACCAACCAGGCCCATGATATAGTGAGTCTGCTGAACCCGAGAAAGAGCGACGTGGGCAGGCAGGGACTGGAATGGCCGATTTTGGACGGGGGATCGAGGCTGGCGTAGTCACCGGTATCATCTACATGGCCATCGCTGGAATACTGGGATCGGTCTATGTCAATGATCCCTTGTCCCTGCCGCGGTTCCTCTACGGAGCAGGACTCACCCTGTTCACATGGAGATCCTTAGTCGACCTCTCGACCCTGATCCCTTTGATCCTGGCATACATATACCGCGGCTTGGTCTTCGGGGCGGTCTTCGCAGCCCTGTACAATTCCCTCCCCGGCACGGCCAGCGTCAAGAAGGGAATGATGCTCTCGCTGTCTCTGTGCATGGTCGCTGTCGTCGGAGCTCTGTACACGACGCCGGGGTGGCCGAGCCACGGCCAGATACCTGATGGGTTTTACTATGTCGGAGTGCTTAACCTGTCATCGCCCGGCCTGGCATTGGCCGGCATCGTGTCCGCCCTCATCTTCGGTGCACTGACCGGCTTTCTGTGGGACAGGTTCCGTAGGAAGCAACTGGGTGATGAGAGGATGGGGAGGCCAGTATTGCTGGTCAGCTGGATTCTCGGGGCTGCGATCTGGGTATTGCCGACGGTGGTTCTCCTGCTAACCACGATCATGAGTGGAGAGTTTCCTACAGTAGACCCCCGTTCTTGGTGGGTGGATCTGCTCAACATGTCGGTTGTCTTTCTGGGACTACCCGGTTGGATCCTGACCCGTGCTGCCTGGAAGAAGACGAAGGCGGATCAGTCGGGGTTGAAGCGGGGTGTAGCCGGAGGAGTGCTCATGGCACTAACTGGCATTATGCTTCTTCCCGGGATTCTGGCCATTCTTGGTGGGGCAGTCAGCCGGCGTGAACCCACCCGCCAACTCAGCACCGCCGAAACCACGTGAAGACGGTACGCAGGTGAGACCTGTCAAGGCTGCCTGTCCGAGTCCCTGTAGCTGCACAGATGTCAGTACTGCGTAGCAATGGCTGCCGCCCCGGGGATCAGGCGTTTGATTCACAGGGGTCAGACGGCGTGTTGAGAATCGGAGCGAACCTACCTGGTGAACGGTGCTACCACAGGAGTTCTGCTACGTGCAGGCGCCCCCGGGCGGGTCGGTAAGGAGGCTGTGGACAGCGCCGACGAAGCGGTCGACCCGTATCGTGAAGGCGATGCCCCTGCCCGGCTCCTCCAGTCGGGTTGCCGCGACGATCGCATCGAGAATGGCGTCGGCCTGGTCCGGCGGAGTTACCGTGAGGACTATCTCCTTCTCGGGTTCGATCAATACGCCGAGGACCTTCTTCTTCTCGTGAATACCTACCCCCCTCCCGAATATGATAGTCCCTCCCTCGGCGCCGGCCTTTATGGATGCTTCCATGGCCCTATCTCCGCATCCCTTGGCGACTATCGTTACGATCAGGGTCTTACCTTCTTCAGTCATCGTCATTGCCTCCTTGTGGCGGCCTTATCCTGTACACCAGGCTGATCAACTGGATCGATATGATCGGCGCGAGCGTAATTATACCGATAAGTCCGAGCCCGTCAACCAGCGGGTTTCGTCCGTCCATTACCGTGGCAGCCCCCACTGTCAAGGACATGATGAAGGCAACCGTGATCGGCCCGGTGGCGATGCTTCCGGAATCGAAAGCCATGGCAACGAAGTCCCTGTCGGCGAAGAAGAGCAGGATGACGGCCAGGCCGTAGCCGGGGATTATTATGTAGGGCAGCGGTATGCCGTAGACGGTTCGCGCCATGCCCAGCGCCGCAAATGCCGCCACCGACAGACATAGTGTGTAGAGTATGATCGGGGCTCTGATGTAGCCGGCGGAAGCCTCCTCGACCTCCTGGCTCAAGACACGTACCTGGGGCTCGGCAAAGGTGACGAGAAAGCCCAGGACGAAGCCGAGGGGGATCAGTCCCCAGGTGAAACCCGACTCTCCAACGATCGCCCCTATCTCCTCTCCGACTGGCATGAAGGCGATGTTGAGTCCGTGCAGCAGGAGCACCAGGCCGACGTAGGCGAACGCGATACCTCTCAGGAGTATGGCCACGTATCTGAAAGTCCGCTTGAGGAAAACGGCCTGGAAGACTATAAACAACACCACCAGCAGGATAAAGGGCAGCGCTACTTCATGGGCGATGGTGAGCAGTCCCCCAAAGGCAGAGCTCACGTTCAAAAGAAGATCACCCCCCAGAGCAGGATACCTATTATGGGGCCGGCGCAGGCAAGCCCGATGAGCCCGAAGCCGTCCGTCAAAGCCGACCTCCGGGTAAGAACCGACACGAAGCCCAGTCCCAGGGAGAGGAAGACCGGCACGGTTAGCGGTCCGGCGGCAACACCTCCGGCGTCAAAGGCGATCGACAGGAACTCGGGAGGTGTGAACACAGCCAGTATTATGACAATGACGTATACAACTGCAAGAAGGTCCCTCGTGGGGAATCCGAGAAGAATACGCAGGAGCGCAGCGGTGAGGAGAACCGCCATGCCCCCGGCAACGACGAACACCAGGGCTGTCGTGGTACTGGCGTTGGCGTCCTCAGCCATGCCGGCGAGCACCGCTACCCCGGGCTCGGCAACGGTGACGACGAAGCCGAACACTATGATCACGAGGATGATGAGCGGTAATGACCCGGTCTGAGGTATCTGGGCGCCGATGTCATGTCCCAGCGGCAGTATACCTGTCCTGACCCCGACCAAGAAGCAGACCGTGCCGAGGAACACCATCCCCCCTCCGATCAGGAAATGAAGGAACATGTCGAGGGGAACACGTAGGACGGTGAATTGCAGGATGACTATGGCTATGACGATCGGAAGCAGCGCCTTGATAGCTTCAAGCGTAGTATCGAGTATGATCTTACGCAAAACTGCCTCCTGGCACTGGGTATGACCGGATTATCTCAGGAGGACTGTGGGCCCGCGATGGGGGACGACAGCCAGAGTTCATTGTAGCATAGGAGAGCAGGCTTCGTAAAAGCTATAGTGCCGGCCGATGATCGCCGCTGTCGGAGAGCATGCCGTCCGGCCGGGATAGCACCGCGGGCCAGAGATCACGGACGGGCTGGTCCGAGCATTCAGACCCGTAGCACCCTGCAGGGCGCTTGATCTACAGCCTGTTCATGGTTGAGGCGCCGGAAACGTTGACGGTGCCCAGGTCGACATCACCTGTGTACTGCAGCCGGGAGGCCCCCGAGAGATCCACGTTCAGGGTTCCGTCCATATTGATGGTGACCCGGCTGGCTCCGCTGATGCCGGCATCCACATTCTGCACCGGCAATTCGAGGAGTTTGACATCGCTGGCGCCGGATACGTCGAGGTCCATATCACCGGCAGTACCTGTCAGCTGGCAGTTGCTGGCTCCCGAGACGATCAGTGTCAGATGTTGTGCCTGCAACGTGCCGGTAAGCCTGCTCGCGCCCGAGATATCGGCGATAGTATTCCCCGCTTCCAGATCGATGCTGACCCTGCTGGCGCCAGATACCTCCAGATCGAAATCTGCGCTGGATGTGAAACCTGTGGCGTTTGCCCGGGAGGCACCCGACACAGTCAGCCCGCTCAGGTTCGGCATGGTGACAATCGCCCTGATGTTGTTTCTGAAATACGTTCCTGGCTCGAGCCGTATCGTCAGTTCCTGCCCTGTGAGTTCGACATCCATACGCTGAAGCAGGTTTTCGTAGCCTGTGACGGTGACTGTATAGTCATCGGCCCGGGTGATCTCGACCTCGATGGCGTTCGACACCTTCACCCTGCTAAATTCTTCGTAGGGCAGTTCATCGGCAATCACCTGGCCCGAGCCTATCACCATGGGGCCGATGGAAAATCCCATAGGTGTCCAGGGAAGGACGACGATAAGCGCCAGGACTGCAACCACTGTTAGCAGGACTATGAGAGCTATCTTCCATCCAGACATGTGTTCCTCCTCTCAGGTCGCCTGTGACCGACGGCCCGAATGAACTGTTGTCTTCATGATATGTCAGATCTAATTATAACTCAGGCAGGCTATTGGTGGGTACCTGTATGTGTGCAACCCGGCTGCATGCCATGCGGTCTCAGTGGAGTGTGCGGTGTCAAGTGATCACGTGCCCGGGCGCGGCGACCCGGCTTTCGTTAGCGCATTGCTGATCCTGCTCTGGCGACTTCTAGTCGTGTATGGTCACGCTTATCATGACGTCGCCGACTTCGATACTTTCCACGACGTCCATGCCTTCAACGACCCGGCCGAAAACAGAGTAGGTGCCGTCGAGGTGAGGCCAATCATCAAGGGTGATGAAGAACTGGGAGCCGTTGGTATTGGGGCCCGAATTGGCCATCGACAGCGCGCCTGTGCCGTGCTTGTGGCGGGTGATCTCGTCAGCGAACTGGTAACCCGGGCCGCCCGTCCCGTCCCCTATGGGGCATCCTCCCTGAACTACAAACCCGGGCTCAACCCGGTGAAACGTTAGGCCATCGTAGAACCCTTCGCGGGCGAGGGTTACGAAGTTGTCGACCGTGCGGGGAACATCCCTGGCGAACAGCTCCAGTACCAGGTCTCCCTTGTTTGTTTCGATGGTGGCTGTGATCGTCATCGGTGGCCTCCCTGCGACAGCAGCTACTATTGCTATCAGGATGATAACGGCTCCCGCAATAAGACCGATCTGCAACTTCCTCCTCGGCGACCACCCGCCCGTCTGTGTTGGTTGCGGTCTTCTGCTGCCGACCGGCTTCTTCTTGTTCCTGGTCTTCCTGGACATATGCCTGCACCCTCCCGGTATAGCGTGTTTGGACTCCGTAATATACCACAGGTGGAGGTGCCTGTGCAGCTTGGGTCAGTCTCGCGTGTGCGGGTTCTTAAGGTCCACCCGGCCTGCAGTCGCGGGAAATGGGCGGCGGGCTCTGGTAGAATACGGCTGGGCGATCATCGTGGTGAGGGGTAGCGGAGATCTCTCTGCACGATCGAGCCGCTGATTGCAGCAGGGGGGGCATGGCTGCCCGAAGGCCGTACGGTGTTGCGGGCAAGGAGGTTTCATGAGGAGGAAACTGGGCGTACACTTCAAGGCGTTCCTTCTGCTTCTTGACGAGATACTGATCGCGGTTATCATCTTCGTTGTGCTGTGGAGGCTGGGCGTGCCGATCCCGTTCTGGGCCTGTATACTGGCAGGTGCAGTATGCGCCGGACTGTACTGGTTCCTGTATCGCATACTGCTGGACCAGCGGAGGAGGTCGCCTGTCGGTCCCGACAGCATCATAGGACAGAAAGGGAGGTGTATGACTGCGCTCGAACCGGAAGGATTGGTCCGTGTGCAGGGAGAGACCTGGCAGGCGGTCTCGAATTGCGGTGACGTGGCAGAAGGTTCGGAGGTGAGGGTCGAGGACCTGAAGGGCCTAATGCTGGTCGTGACCCTACAGGGCGAACCGGAGTAGCGATTGGGTCTGTTATCGGCCGCTCTGTGGCCTGACTACTAAGTCTCGCGCGGTTCGGGCCGACGTCCGTATTTCCATCTTGTTTCCTGAGGTGTGTCTTCGAGTGTGATCCCCAGGTCAGCCAGTCCCGTTCGGATCCTGTCGGCCAGCTCCCACTGCTTGTTCCTGCGCAGGTCTTCCCGCGTCGATATCAGGAGTTCGACAAAGGCCCCGGCGTCGGGAGTGAGCTGCGTCTTCTCCTCGAGGGTGATACCCAGGACACCGGCCAGCCTGCGGAGTGTCTCTCGCGCGTAGGTCACGTCGGCACCCCATTCGGCATTTCGGTTGATCTCTCTTGCCAGTTCGAAGAGGACGGCTATGGCCTGCGCGGTGTTGAAGTCATCGTCCATGGACTCGACGAACCGCTGCTCGAAAGGCGCAGCGCTGAGTTCACCGCCTCTCCCGTTCGTTTCGGTCCTGTGAACCAGGGCGGAACGGAGCCGCTCCGCTCCCCTCTCGCTTGCCTCCAGGGCCTCCTCGCTATAAGTGAGCGGGTTCCGGTAGTGCGAGCTAAGGACGAAGAGGCGTACGGCGTCGGAGCTGAACCGGCTTATGACCTCGTCGACACTGACCAGATTGCCGATGGACTTGCTCATCTTCTCGTGGTTGAGTTGCAGCAGACCGTTATGCAACCAATATCGTGCGTAGGGGGCTTTCCCGGTGAAGGCCTCTGACTGGGCTATCTCGTTCTCATGGTGGGGAAAGATCAGGTCCTGTCCGCCGCCGTGGATATCGATGCTCTCGCCCAGATACTTGAGGGCCATGGCGCTGCACTCCATATGCCAGCCGGGCCTGCCCCTTCCCCACGGGCTCTCCCAGAAGGGCTCACCGGGCTTGGACGCCTTCCACAGCGCGAAGTCCATTGGGTATTCCTTCTTCTCTTCATAGGTGCTTGCCTGCGAGATCATGTCGTCCAGGTTACGATGGCTCAGCTTGCCGTAGTCGGGAAAGCTCCTGACCCGGAAGTATACGCTGCCGTCGGACTCGTAGGCGTGCCCCCTGGCGATCAGGCCTTCTATGATCTCGAGCACCTTGGGGATCTCCGCGGTCGCCCTGGGGTAGATATCGGCCCGCTCTATGTTCAGGGCATCCATATTGGCGAAGTAGCGGTCGACGTACCTGTCGGCCAGTTCCTGCGGCGGTACTCCCAGTCGCTCGGCTCGCTCTATTATCTTGTCGTCTACGTCGGTGAAGTTCTGCACGTGCTTTACCTGGTAGCTCTTGAACTCCAGGTAACGCCTTATCATGTCGAAGACTATGTACGACATGGCGTGCCCGATATGGCTATCGGCGTAGGCGGTGATTCCGCAGACGTACATGGTTACCACATCGCCGCCGGGGCGGAAGCTCTCTTTTTCCCCGCTCAGAGTGTTGAATACCCTCATGCCGTGATCCTGAGACATTGAACCCTCTCCGTCGCTTGCTGTCAGTGAATGATATCTCAGATGGGCTGGTTTTGGAAACTTGACGGGTGCGGCGACGCCGTCTATACTGTGCGAAGTTGACTATTTCGGTCAACAATTTTGAGCATCAGGAAGAACAGCGATGAGGTTCTCCACTCGAGGAAGATACGGACTCAGGGCTTTGCTGGAACTTGCGCTCAACGGAGGCAACGGACTGACTCCATTGAAGGAGATAGCCCGGCGGCAGGAGATCTCGCTGAATTACCTGCAGCGCCTGATGGCGCCTCTGATAGCGGCGGGACTGGTTACCAGCGTGCGGGGGGCCCGCGGCGGTGTAGCCCTTTCGAGAGCGCCGGCCGAGATCAAGCTCAGCGAGGTGATCGAGGCTCTTGAGGGTTCGCTGGCGCCTGTGGAGTGCGCTGACGATCCTTCATGCTGTAATCGTTCCGCTCTCTGTGTCAGCAGGGAGGTGTGGAGCGAGATGAAGAGGGCGATGGTTCAGGTGCTGCAGTCCACGACACTCCAGGATCTTGTAGACCGGCAGGGCAAAGAAGGGTTGGTGGAGACCGATATGTACTACATCTAGCGGTTGAGGTTCGCGGGGTTCATAAGCAATACACTATCGTAAGGGAGAAGAATGGCAGAGACGGTTCAGAGGTCAGACAGGCTCAGACAGAGGATTGAGCAGTTGCCCGGGCTGACCAGGGGCATAGCCCGGGACTCGAGCGAACTGATCGGGAACACACCCCTGGTCAGGCTGAACAGGGTTACCGAAGGCGCCCTGGCGGAGGTGGCGGCCAAGCTGGAGTCCTTCAATCCCCTGGGCAGCGTGAAGGACAGAATAGGGGTGTCGATGATAGTCGATGCCGAGGAAAGAGGGCTTATCAACAAGGATACGGTGATCGTCGAGCCCACCAGCGGCAACACCGGCATCGCCCTCGCTTTCGTCTGTGCTGCCAGGGGATACAGACTCATTCTCACCATGCCCGATAGCATGTCTATGGAACGCAGGCAGTTGCTGTCGATCTTCGGTGCCGAGCTGGTCCTGACTCCAGGGGCGGAGGGAATGACCGGAGCGGTCAGGAAGGCAGAGCAACTGGCGGAGGAGAATCCTCGCTATTTCATGCTACAGCAGTTTGCCAATCCGGCGAATCCTGAGATACACCGGCTGACCACTGCAGAGGAGATCTGGAGGGATACTGCTGGCAGAGTCGACATCCTGGTGGCGGGTGTTGGAACAGGTGGGACCATTACGGGCATCGCAGATGTCATTAAGAAGAGAAAGCCCGGTTTTCGCGCCGTTGCCGTCGAGCCTGCAGATTCTCCTGTTCTATCCGGCGGCGAGCCGGGCTCGCACAAGATCCAGGGTATCGGTGCGGGGTTCGTACCGCAGATTCTGAGGACGGACCTGGTTGACGAGATCGTCCGGGTTGGCAACGGGGATGCCGGTGAGATGGCCAGGAGACTGGCGAGAGAGGAAGGTATACTGGCAGGCATATCGTCGGGAGCGGCCACCTGGGCGGCACTGGAGGTAGCAAGGAGGCAGGAGAGCAAGGGCAAACTCATCGTAGTGGTTCTGCCCGACACTGGAGAGCGCTACCTGTCTACGTGGCTCTTTCAGGACATTGACCGGGGGACTCCGAGTGCTTGATATGGAAGGCAGGTGGACATCGTGTTCGGGAGAATAAGAGAGGACATACAGACGGTTTTCGCCCGCGACCCGGCGGCAAGGAGCACCCTGGAGATCATCTGCTGTTATCCCGGCCTGCACGCCGTCTGGTGGCATCGACTTGCGCACTTTCTGTGGCGACACAGGCTGCGGCTTCTGGCACGGCTCGTCTCCCACATGACCCGCTTCTTCACCGGCATAGAGATACATCCCGGGGCGAGGATCGGGAGAAGGTTCTTCATAGACCACGGGCTAGGAGTCGTGATAGGGGAGACGGCGGAGATCGGGGACGACGTCCTCCTTTACCAGGGTGTCGTCCTGGGAGGGACGAGTCTGAAGAAAGGTAAGAGGCACCCGACAGTGGGCAACAACGTGGTGATCGGCTGCGGCGCCGCGGTTCTGGGTGCCATCACGATAGGGGATGAGGCGCGCATCGGGTCGGGC
This sequence comes from Dehalococcoidia bacterium, assembly GCA_047920855.1. Lineage (GTDB taxonomy): Bacteria > Chloroflexota > Dehalococcoidia > GIF9 > AB-539-J10 > RBG-13-51-36. The sequence goes on from JBLRXG010000019.1 coordinate 10,427, forward strand.
TCAGTGGTGGTGAAGGCAGTGCCGCCCGGGGCCACCGTTGTCGGTATCCCGGGGAAGACGGTGCAGGACAAGCATGTCCCGGTTATGGATCTGGAGCACGGCGATCTACCAGATCCCGTGACCGAGGCTATCAGACTCGCTTTCAGGAAACAGGACAGACTGGTGCAGCGTCTCATGATCGTGGAGCGTAGCGCAGGGATAGTGTGTTCTGAAGAAGAGTCATGGGAGCAGGTGACAATCGAGACGGTGTTCACCGATGGAGACGGGATATGAGGCCGTCATCTGTTGCTTGACCCGGTAAGGGGATTCAGCCTGTGAACAGGAGTATCCCCACGTTGGGGGAGCGGTGGGTCGAGGCTGGCGCCGCGAGAACTCGAGAAAGGACTGAAGGATGAAGGAACTCCCTGAGATCGGCAAGCTCTCTCCCGAAGTCTTCAGTGAACTGATATTCACACGCCTGGGCGCCGTTAGCGACAGCGTGATCGTGGGGCCGCGGCACGGCGTCGACGTCGGGATCGTCGAGATCGGAGATAGGGCGGTAGCGCTGACCACAGACCCCGTTTTCATCGTTCCTGAGTATGGATGGGAGAGAGCGGCCTGGTTCGCCCTCCATATTCTCGTCTCGGATGCAGTGACAAGCGGTCTCAAACCCGGCTTCCTGTCCATCGACCTGAATCTTCCTATGGAGATGACAAGGGAGCAACTGGATATCGTGTGGGACACCATACATCAGGAGTGCCGAAAACTGGGCATCGCCATCGTCTGCGGGCATACGGGCAGGTATGAAAACTGTCACTATCCTATGGTGGGAGGGGCCACCGTTCTCAGTGTCGGGGGAAGGGATGAGTACGTAACGCCGGCGATGGCAAGGATCGGCGACAAGGTGATCATCACCAAGGGGCCGGCGATAGAGGCAACGGGCATCTTTGCAGCGATGTTCCCCGGACTAATCGAGAAGGAGTTGGGGGCAAGCTTTGCTGCCCGGGCTGAGCGTGTTTTTTACAAGATGTCGGTGGTTGAGGATGCCCTGACCGCGGTCAGTGTTGGGGTTAGGGACAAAGGAGTGACCGCCATGCACGATGCCACCGAATGCGGCATATGGGGCGGGCTGTTCGAGATTGCAGAGGCCGCCGGGCTAGGTGCGAGAGTGGAGAAGGAGTCGATCGTCGTTGAGGACTGCGTAACCGAGATGTGCAGGCTCTTCGACATCGATCCGTACGCCTCTATCAGTGAAGGAACTCTGATAATCACCTGCCGCGAGCACGAGGCTCAGGCAGTGGTAGAAACCCTGTGCGCGAAGGGGATCGCCTCGTCAGTCGTCGGCGAACTGACGTCGCCCAACCAGGGCATCGTTGTGTTGGAAGGGGGGAAGGAGCGGAGACTGCAGCATCCGGTCGTAGATCCTTTCTGGCGCGCCTTCTATGACGCTCTTGCGCGCTACGGTTCTGCAGAGGGAGCACGGTGATAAGCTCCAGACAATCGACCCTGAAGGATGGTGCAGCCAGATCGGCTGTGGAGAAGCTGGATCCTTTCCAGGATGCCTGCAAGGCGTGGATCATGAGAGCCTGATCCAGCACAGTCAGCAGACAGGGAGAGGAGTCTGAGGAGGATAGCATGAGACTACATCAGATAGTGGCCAAGGACATAGTCAGGAGGAAGAGACGGGTCCTGTACGCGGTGCTCGGTGTTGTTGTCGGCACTATGACGGTCATCGGCATATTGACAATAGCGCTGGCGGGCGAAACGAAGATCTACGCACAACTGGAGGAATACGGTGCCAATCTGGTTGTACTGCCGGCTATCAGCCAGTTCGACCTGGAATTGGGTGGATTGGGGTTGGGTGCCGTGACCGTGGGAGAGAACTACATACCCGAGTACAAGGTATCTGAGGTCAGGCAGATCACCGATGATATGGTGAATCACGCTCTGGGCATTCAGGATGAGCGCAACCGCTACGCTGCACCGGTTGCGCCGAAGCTGTATGCGAATGCGACGGTGAAAGGTGCGTCGGTTCTGGTGGTGGGGGTCGACCCTGTGGAAGAGAGAAAGATCAAGACATGGTGGAGAGTCCATGAGGGTGAGTACATCGAACAGCCTGACCAGGCCCTGGCAGGAGCGTGGGTCGCTGAACTCCTGGGGTTGAGCACCGGTGAAGTATTCGACCTCAACGGAGTCGGTGTCACCGTCGCAGGCATTCTCAAGGAGACAGGCTCAGACGATGACTACCGGATATTCGTTCCCCTGGGTACGGCGCAGGAGGCTTTCGGCAAGGAGGGCATGGTATCTTCGGTGGATGTTCGTGCCCTGTGCGCCGCCTGTCCGGTCGAGGATATCGCTGATGAGGTG
>JBLRXG010000020.1:0-12764 GCA_047920855.1 Dehalococcoidia bacterium
CGGTGCTCTCTCCTGGAGGGAGAGGGGGAATCGGTCGGTCGGCACGACGCCAAAGCCTCGCACTACACCCTTCACCCTCACTTTAGTCCTCTCCAATCAGGGTAGAGGAGAGCAATAGCCTGGCACGAGGCTGAAGCCTCGCACTACACCCTTCACCCTCACCTTAATCCTCTCCCATCAAGGGAGAGGAGAATCGAAACTCCTCACCTCATGGTACCCAGGTAGTTCGCAGTCAACTGCCTCTCTCTCACCCCGGGAGTGGTGTAGTCGGGCAGGAGCATGGGCGCCACCCTGTCGGTGACGATCCCCGCCTCTTTCAGCTCTTTGTGGTACCTCATGACGTGGTCGAGGGTCAGCTTACCGTTCTTCGCCTTCTCGCGGGCGAACTCGGCGGCGTTCTTGCCGGCGATCCTGCCGAAGACCACGATGTCCATGAGCGAGTTGCCCATGAGCCTGTTCTCTCCGTGCAGCCCCCCGGTGACCTCCCCGGCCACATAGAGCCCGGGAACCGCGGTCTCGCACTCGACGTTGTTCTTGAGTCCCCCGTTCTGGTAGTGGAGCGTGGGGTAGACGAGCATGGGCGCCTTCGATATGTCGATGCCCAGGCGGTCGTAGACCTTCCATTTTCCGACGAAGGCGGTGCGCACCCTGCCCTCGCCGACCAGCAGGTCGATGACGGGCGAGTCGAGCCACACTCCCACCCTGCCGGTCGGAGTGGGCACGCCTTTGCCGTCCAGGCATTCTTTGATGAAGCGGGCCGATTCGACGTCGCGGGGCTCGCGCTCGTTGACGAACTTCTGGCCGTGGGCGTTGACAACGTCGGCACCCTCGGCCCGGAAGCGCTCTGTGATGAGCCAGCCCTCGATCTGCTCCGGGGAGACAACGCCGGTCGGGTGATACTGCACGGTGTGCAGGAAGGAAAGGGGTACGCCGGCACGATAGCCGATGATGATGCCGTCGCCGGTAGCCCCGTAGTGGTTGGTAGTCATGAAGCCCTGGACGTGCAGCCGGCCGGAACCGCCGGTGGCCAGGATGACCGCTCTGGCCCGGGCGACGAAGTACTCCTCGGTCTCCATGTTATAGAGCACCGCTCCCGAGCAGCGGCCGTCCTCGTTGAGGATAAGCTCCACCGCAGGGGAGAACTCGAGCACCGTGATGTTGGGCCGGTTGCGGGATTCGTCGCGCACGGTGCGCATGATCTCCATGCCGCTGAGGTCGGCGCAGTAGTGCATCCGCTTGCGGCAGGTTCCCCCGCCGTGCATGGCGTCCAGCGTTCCGTCGGGAAGCTTGGAGAACATGACGCCCAGCCCCTCCAGCCAGCGGAGGGCGTCGGGCGCCTGCTTGACGAAGGCGGACACGATCCCGGGGTCGTTCTTGAAGTGTCCTCCTCCCATCACGTCCAAGTAGTGATAGTAGGGCGAGTCCTTCCTGGCCTTGGTGGCGGCCTGGATGCCGCCCTCGGCCATCATGGTGTTGGCATCGCCGTGACGGAGCTTGGTGGCGATGAGCACCTTCGCGCCGCTCTCCTCAGCGATAAGGGCAGCTATGGTGGCGGCGCCGCCGCCGCCGATGACCAGGACATCGGTCTCGTAGTCGACTTTGCTCAGGTCGACCTTATCGGGATCGACCCTGCTCCTAGCCTCGAGGAGGTCGACGAACTCGTGGGCTATCCGGTAGCCCTTGCTGGGTCCGACCTTTATCTCGCGCCGGCCCTCGTCGCGGTAGTCGGGATGATACCTGAGTATCTCCTGCCTCTCCTCGAGGGTCATGAAGGGGAACTCCTGGCCCTTCTTCCTCATCTCCACGCGGGCGGGCCTGGTCTCCTCGACCTTCCTGAGATACGGCTCAAAGAAATCCGGATATCCTAAGTAACCCATACGGCCTCCTGACTAGAGATAGGTCTTATCCTCCGGCGTCCAGTCCTCGCCGGCGGTCACCGGCTCGACCTCCCTATCCCGGTACAGTTCTTTCAGTTCTTTCTCCTTCATGCCGGCCAGCGCATCCAGGCACTCATCGTACCTGCCGCCGGCGATGGCCCCGGTCATATCGGCCAGGTGCCCGGCGCGGGGCATGATGCGGGCGCCGTAGATCCTCCGTGCCAGCTGGAACATGTGGTACTGCATGAGCTCGCCGAAGCAGCGGCTGGTGCAGAGTCCGCACTGGATGCACTCGAAGGCGATCTCCGCCGCACCGGCGATGTTGCCCTGTTTCAAAGCCGAGACGGCGTCCATGACCTCTATCCCCTGGGGGCAGGCCTTGGTGCAGGCGTTGCAGGCCACGCAGCGGAAGAGCTCGGGATAGAGCTTGAAGACCTCTTCCGGTGCTTCTGTCAGTTTCTCGAACTCGAAAACGGCGCGGTTGGCGGGGAAGAAGGGTATCTGGCTGATGTGCATGCCGGGCTCGACGGTCTTCTGGCAGGCCAGGGCTACCTGGAGGCGGTAGTCGCCGGGCTTGCGATAGACGGTGCCGCAGGCACCGCAGGTGCCACCCCGGCATCCGCAGCCGCGGATGAACCTGTAGCCGGCGTGCTCCATGGCCTTCATGAGCGTGAGGCCCTCGGGAACCTCGTAGCGCTTGCCCATGACGTAGATGGGGACCAGCTTAACTTCGGGCTCCCGGGCAGCTTCCTTGACCGCCGGTTTGGCGGCTTTCTCGGTCTTCTTCCTGGTACTCATCCTTTGCCTCCAGTCTTCTGAGGGGTGCGCTCCGCTGAGAGCAGCCCCTTATCCCGAAGGTATGCTTCGGGGTCGCCGAAGTTGAGATCGAACCGGCAGACCGCGGGGTCGAGTCCCAACGCCAGGGCGAGCAGCTGCGTGAAGTAGAACAGGGGCATGCCCTTGATCCCTTCCCTCCTGACCAGCTCCTCCTGCCCCCTGCCCAGGTCGTAATCGCACAGCGGACAGGTGAGGACGAGTCCTTCCGCCCCCTGTCTCTGAGCCGAACTGAGGATGTCCCGCGCATAACCGGGGATATCGCCGGGGTTGCCGACCACCTGGTAGGAGCCGCAGCACCTGGTGGACTCGGGGAAGTCGACGGGCGTCGCCCCCAGGGCGGCCAGGAAATCCTGCAATACGGTCGGATTTTCGACGTTATCTATGGCCACCTCGCGGGGACGAAGCAGAGTGCACCCGTAGTAGGGGGCCACCTTCAGCCCGCGGAGGGGTTGCTTCACCTTCTGTGCCAGGGCCTCCCATCCTATGTCGTCCCGCAGCACCTCCAGGAGGTGCAGCACCTTCACCTCGCCGCTGTAGTCCGGCTCCTCGTCCATGAACCTGTTGAGCGTGTCCCTCTTCTCAGCGTCGCCCTTCATGATGAGGTTGGCCCTCTTGAGGGCATTGAGGCAGAAGGAACAGAGGATTACGACCCGGTCGTTGCCCTGTTCGCGGGCGCGGATCAGGTTGCGGACGGGCGCCACCTGGTGGATGAGGTCGTCGTCGGCCAGCGAGTAAACCGCGCCGCAGCAGTTCCACCTGTCGATCTCCTCGAGCCGGAAGCCGAGGGCTTCAAGCGAGGCCACGGCGGGCTCTTCCAAGTTCCCGGCCTTCGTCTTCAGGGTGCAACCCGGGTAGTAGGCTAGCTGCATGCTATCTGTTCTTTCAGCCGGTGAACTTCCTCAGGCCGCCGACCATGGCGATCTGGGGAAGCTGGCCGCGTTCTTCGACGGGGATCTCTTCGGGCGTGACGTGGTCGGCCCTCTTCCTGAGGGCCAGGAGCCTTATCGCCTCCATGAGTTTCGAGAGGTCGAATCCCCTGGGACAGGCGACCGTGCAGGCCATGCAGGAGGCACAGACCCAGACCGTCTTCGACTTCACGAGGTCCTCGTGCAGGCCGAGCCGGGCCAGCTCGATGACCTGGCGGGGCGAGAAGTCCATGTGGGAGGCGGCGGGGCAGTTCCCGGAACACATGCCGCACTGGTAGCACAGCTGGAGGTTTTCCCCGCTGAGCTCTTTGATCTTCTTGACGAACTCGCCGTCTACTCTGCGGCGAGAGATGCTGACAGCCATTCGTTAGTTATCCTTCCATGCGGATCAGAGGACCGCTTCGCCGCGCCGGGCGCACCAGCACTGCATGTTGACCGCCACGGGCATGCTGGCGATGTGGCAGGGGTAGGTCTCGACATGCACCGCCAAAGCGGTGACCGTGCCGCCGTAGCCCATGGCGCCGATGCCCAGTCCGTTGACGCGCTCCAGTATCTCCCTCTCGAGACCGGCGACCTCGGGGTCGGGAGAAGGCTCGCCCACGCTGCGCAGCAGCGCCTTCTTGGCGATGAACATGGTCTTATCGGTGGTACCGCCTATGCCGACGCCCAGTATCACGGGCGGGCAGGGATTGCCTCCGACCTCGTCGACCAGGTTGACGACGAAATCTATGACGCCCTGACGTCCCTTTGCCGGAGTGAGGACGGTGAGTCGGGAACAGTTCTCGGAGCCGCCGCCCTTGGGCAGCACGCTTATCCTGAGCCTGTCACCGGGGACGATGTCGGTATGGATCATGGCCGGGGTGTTGTCTCTGGTGTTGACCCTGGCGAAACAGGGCCGATCGGCGATGGACTTGCGCAGGTAGCCTTTATCATAACCGCGGCGTACTCCTTCGTTGACGGCGGCGTAGAGGTCTCCGCCTGTTATGCGCGCATCCTGGCCGAGTTCCAGCATAACCACGGCGGCGCCGGTATCCTGGCAGAGGGGGATCCCTTCCCTTCCGGCGGCATCGACATTATCTAGCATTCTATCCAGCACGTCGCGGCAGACGGGGGACTTCTCCTTCTCCCCGGCCTGCTTGAGAGCGGCGATGACGTCGGGAGGCAGGTGATGGCAGGAGTGCTCGAAAAGACGGGCTACGGTGTCGGTTACGGCGCCGGCCTGGATCTCTCTCATTACAGCTTCATGACCCTGATCAGTTCCAGCACCGCGTCCGCCGATCTCTTCAGTGCGGAATGCTCGTCGGGAGTGAGCTCGATCTCGATAACCTGCTCCATGCCGTTCTTACCCAGTTTGACGGGAACTCCTACGACGACACCGTTGATGCCGTACTCTCCCTCGAGCAGAGCGGCACAGGGCAGTATCTCCTTCTTGTCGAGCAGTATGGCCTCCACCATCTGGGCCGAGGCCGCGGCCGGGGCGTAGTAGGCGCTGCCGGTCTTGAGCAGGGCCACTATCTCGCCTCCGCCTTTGACGGTACGCTCCACCAGGGCTGCGACCCTGTCCTCGGGCAGCAGCTTGCTTATGGGAATGCCACCCACCGTGCAGAGCCTGGTGAGCGGCACCATGGTGTCGCCGTGCCCGCCCAGGACGCAGGTGAAGACGCTCTTCACCGAGACGTTCAGTTCCTGAGCGATGAACGTGCTGAATCTGGCAGTGTCCAGTATACCCGATTGTCCCACGACCCTGTTGCGGGGAAACTTACTCACGTGGAGGGCCAGCTGGGTCATGGCATCGAGCGGATTGGCCACCACGATGATTATGCAATCCGGCGAATAGCGGGCGACTGCCTCGGTGACCTCGCGGACGATTTTCATGTTGGTGAGGACGAGGTCGTCCCGGCTCATGCCGGGCTTGCGTGCCACGCCCGAGGTTATGACCACTATGTCCGAGCCGGCGGTGTCCTTATAGTCGTTGGTACCCACGATGTTGACGTCGGACCCGATGATAGGAGTGGCTTCCAGCATGTCGAGTCCCTTGCCCTGGGGAAGTCCTTCGATTATGTCAAGCAAGACGACGTCGGCATAACCCCCCTCGGCGATCCTGAAGGCACAGGTCGCTCCCACGTTTCCGGCACCGATTACGGAGACTTTATTTCCCACTGCACTTACCTCCTTGCCTGCTTCTTTATCGTGTCCCTACGGCAGCGGGGAGGCACTCACCCGATAACTGCCAGGACGTCATTGGTATGTACAGAGGCACCCGGCCCGAAGTTGATGGCCTTGACCTCACCGTCCACGGGGGAAGGCACGTTGTTCTGCATCTTCATCGCCTCGAGTATGAGGAGAGGGTCCCCTTCTTTAACCTTATCGCCGACCTTGACCAGATAGCGGATGACCATGCCGGGCATGGGAGCAGGAACCGTGGTGCCCTCCACGGCTGCGGCGGCCGGTGCTTTCTTCGCCGCGGCCTTAGGCGGCGCTGCCGCAGGCCGGGCAGGCGGGGACTGAACGGGTGGAGAGGTGGGGGCATTCATAGGAGCGGAAACGCTCATCACTGGCGAACCGCCGACGGGGTCGACGTCCACCTCGTAGTAGTCGCCGTCTATGAAGACGTTGAAGGTACGCACGCCGGGCCCCTTTTCGGGGACCGGTTTCTCGGTCTTCTCCACCAGCTTACCGGCCCTGGCCTTGGCGATAAGCTCGTCTTCCTTCTTTATCTCTTCCAGCGTCTTGGGAGCACGCGGGGGCTTCCAGTCGTCGGGAATGGTGGTGTCAATGCCGTACTTGTACCTCAGCCAGCGGGCACCGGTGGTGGGGAAGAGGGCATAGGTGAGCACATCCTTCATGTCCTTAGCCAGGTCTTTGGAGTCTTCCTTGGCCTTCTCCAGTTCGGGCTCCAGCATGTCGGCGGCCCGGCCCTTGATGGGCTCCTCGCCTCTCGGGTAGCCCTTGAGCACCATCTTCTGTATATCCTTGTCCACGGGCGCCGGAGGTCGACCGTAGAGTCCGTAGCAGTAGTCCTTGGTCTCCTGGGTGGTCATCTTGTAGCGACCGGCCAGCACGTTCTGCACGGCCTGGACGCCGACGATCTGGCTAGTGGGCGTGACAAGGGGCGGATAGCCGAGCTCTGCCCTGGTCCTGGCGGTCTCGGCCCGCACCTCCTCCAGCCTGTCCAACGCATTGGCCTGCTTCAGCTGGGAGACGAGGTTCGAGGTCATGCCGCCGGGAATCTGGTGCACGAGCACCCCGGCGTCGATGACCGACATGGACGAAGTGTCCAGGAAATCCCTGTACTTCGGGGCGATCTGCTCCAGCATCTGCCCGCACTTGAAGAGCTGCTCGATATCCAATCCGGTGTCCCTGTCCGTGCCGTAAAGGGCGACGACCAGGGGTTCGATGGGAGGTTGCGATGTACGCAGGGCAAAGGGAGAAAGGGCCGTGCCGACGATGTCGAGTCCGGCCTCTATGGCCTTGAGCACGGACATGGAGGCCTGCCCGCTGGTGTAGTGCGTGTGGAGGTCGATGGGCACCTTCACACTCTCCTTGAGGGCCTTGACCAGCTCGTAGGAATCGTAGGGAGATATCAAACCGGCCTGGTCCTTGATGCAAATGGAGTCGGCGCCCATGTCCTGGAAGATACGGGCCTTCTTCACGTAGTACTCGAGGTTGTAGACCGGCCCGCCCATCCTGGGCTGGGTCAGTGAATAACACAGGGCTGCCTGGTAATGCTTGCCGGCCTTCTTGACGGCTTTGGCAGCGCGCTCGTGATTACGTTCATCGTTCACGGCATCGAAGATGCGGAAGATGTCGATACCGACTTCCGCGGACTGCTTCACGAATTCGTCGACCAGGTCGTCGGGATGGTTCCGGTAGGCAACGAGGTTCTGTCCCCGCAGGAGCATCTGTAACTGGACTTCAGGCATCAGTTCCTTTAGCTTGCGGGGCCTTTCCCAAGGATCCTCGCCCAGGAAACGGTGGGGCACGTCGAAGGTCGCCCCGCCCCAGACCTCCATGGCGTGATAGCCGCACTTCCTCATCTCGGGCGCCATCCACACCATGTCCTCGGTGCGCATCCTCGTGGCAAAGGTCGACTGGTGCCCGTCACGGAAGGTGGTATCGCAGATCTTAACCGGGTTACTGGCCTTCGGCCTCGACTTCACCCTGTCGGCGGTGAGGTCCTTTGCGAGCACCTTCCCTTTTCCTATTCCTGTTCCGTCCATCGGATTACCTCCTATTACTGATGTCTAACTAAGCCCTTCTCCAATTGCGGGCGTGATGCGAAACATAACAGGCAGCCTCGTAACGTCGTCCGAAACCGCCCTGCGGAATCACCGGGGACTGCCTTCACCTGGAGACGATTCTCCTCTGCCACAGCGTGCGCATCAGCATGATCTCCTCGCGGCCGGAACTGCCCCAGGGGCTGAAAACCGGGACCGGCCCGGGCTTCGGGGGCATTATCGCCCTGGCCTCCTCCTCCAGGTAGGCAGCCACGGCAGCGGTGATGGCGGCTATCGTTCCTCTTCTGTTCTTCAACTCCTGGCGAATGCTCCTCGTTGCTTCAAATCCTCTACACAGGGATATTGCCGTGTTTCTTGGGCGGCCTGGTCTCCCGCTTCGTGGAGAGCAGCCTGAAGGCATCGATTATCCTGGGACGGCTGTCGCGGGGCATGATGATCTCGTCGACGTATCCCCGCGAGGCAGCGATGTAGGGGTTATACAGCAGGTCTCGATACTCCTGTATCTTCTCCTTCTGCTTCGCTTCGGGGTCGGCTGCGGCCTCGATCTCCCTGCGGAAGATGACCGGCGTGGCGCCCTCGGCGCCCATGACGGCGATCTCGGCAGTGGGCCAGGCAAAGACGAAGTCCGCTCCGAGATCCTTGCTGCACATGGCAAGATACGAGCCGCCGTAGTCCTTGCGGATGATGAGGGTGATCTTGGGAACCGTGGCCTCTGAATAGCACCAGAGAACCTTGGCTCCGTGCCTGATGATGCCCGACCACTCCTGGTCGGCGCCCGGGAGATAGCCGGGAACATCGGCAATCGTGAGAAGCGGGATGTTGAAGGCATCGCAGAAGCGGATGAACCTGGTTATCTTGTCCGAGGCGTTGACATCAAGGCACCCGGCGAGGTGCAGGGGCTGGTTGGCTATTATGCCCACCGTCCGGCCGTCCAGCCTGGCCAAACAGACGATGGCGTTGCGGGCGTAGTGATGGTGAGGTTCCAGTATCTCGCCGTTGTCGACGACGGCCTGGATGACGGTGCGCACATCATAGGCCTGGCCCGGTTCCTCGGGGATCAGACTATCGAGAGCAGGATCGACACGGTACGGGTCGTCGGAACCGGCGACGAGGGGCGGATCCTCCATGTTGTTCAGGGGCAGGTAGCCCAGGAGTTTCTTTATCAGCTCGATGGCATGGGCATCGCTATCGCAGGGAAAATGGCAGACACCGCTCTTGGTGGCATGACTCATGGCGCCGCCCAGTTCCTCAGAGGTTATCTCCTCCCCCGTAACCTGCTTGATGACCGCGGGGCCGGTGATGTGCATGTAGCTCGTCCCCTTGGTCATGAAGATCCAGTCCGTCATGGCTGGTGAGTAGACCGCGCCGCCGGCAGTGGGGCCCATGATGGCCGATATCTGAGGGATGACCCCGGAGGCCGCCGAATTGCGGAAGAATATCTGCCCGTACCCCGAAAGAGCGTCGACGCCCTCCTGGATGCGTGCCCCGCCGGAATCGTTGAGGCCTACCACGGGGATGCCGCACTTCATAGCCAGGTCCATCACCTTGCAAATCTTCCTGGCGTGCATCTCACCAAGCGACCCTCCCATGGAGGTGAAGTCCTGGGAGTAGGCACACACCGGGCGGCCGTCTACAGTGCCGTACCCCGTGACGACGCCCTCTGCAGGAACCTCCACCCTGTCCATGCCGAAAGAGCCGGACCTATGTCGCACGAACAAATCAAGCTCGTGAAAGCTCCCTGCGTCGAACAGCAGGTCGATTCTCTCACGAGCTGTTAGCTTTCGCGATTCGTGCTGCTTTGCCACCCGTTCCGGCCCGCCCAGCGCCCTTTCCGCCTTCTCCTTTTCCTGCAGTTTACTCAGTCTTTCGGCAACCGTATCCATCCAAATATCTCCTTAATGGTTGGCTTCAAAAACCAGAATATGATAGCCCGAATCGGGAACTAAAGCAACCTTCCGATCGTGAGCAGGCATGGTGCCTCACGCGTGATCATAATAGGCGGGCCCGCATCTGCGGCGAGGGCTGTGGCGGCACGTGCTGAGGGCAAGGCCAGTGAATATGGTACTATGTACATCGGCGCAGCCGGGGCGAAGCGTCAGACCTTGCCGATATTCCCGCCCGGCCCAGGGCAACGCCGACCCGGAACACGAGCCCTTGACAGGCAGGTTGAGGATGATAATATGGAGGCAGATTTGAGACCGAAACTGATAGCGATAGACGGTCCCGTGGCGGTGGGCAAGAGCAGCGTGGGCTCGATGCTGGCACGAAGGCTGGGCTATGTATTCTTCGACACAGGCATGATATACCGGGCGTTCACCTGGAAAGTGCTCAAGTCGGGGATCTCGCCAGCCGACGAAGAGGCGATCTGCCGGCTGGCGGATGAAACCTCATTCGATTTCGTCGCCGTGCAGGGAAGCCGTCTCTCGCCGGTAATCGATGGAGAGGATGCATCATCGGGGCTGCTCTGCCCCGAGGTGGAAGAGCTGGTGCCCGTGACATCGAAGATAGCCGGCGTACGCCGGGTGCTGGTGTTACAGCAACGCAGATTTGCCGGGCGGGGAAAGGTCGTGATGGCCGGCCGGGACATCGGCACGGTGGTCCTGCCCGAAGCCGAGCTCAAGATCTTCCTCACCGCCTCGACAGAGCGGAGGGCGAAGCGCCGTCACAGGGAACTGATCGAACGTGGAGAGAATGCCAGCCTGGAGAAGGTCATCGCCGAACTAAAGAAGCGGGACGATATGGATATGAACAGGGCTATCTCCCCGCTCAAGCCTGCCGACGACGCCGTTACCGTTAACACGGAGGGGCTCAACCTGGAGCAGGTGGTCGACAGGATATATGCTCTGGCAGCCGACCGATGACGTTTTCGCGTAGAGTTTTCCTGCTCGTATTCAGGCCCCTGCTGAGCATCCTCTTCTCCTGGAGGGTTGTGGGGAAGGAAAACGTGCCCATGACGGGCCCGGTGATACTGGTGGCCAACCATGTTCACGCCGCCGATCCTTTTCTCCTGTTGTTCGGACTTCCGAGGTGGATAGACTTCATGGCCAAGGAGGAACTATTCCGATCGGCTCCCCTGAGAGCCTTTCTTCGCTGGGCCGGAACCTTCTCGATACGCCGGGCGGGTAGAGCGAGAGAGAAACAGGAGGTGCTCGACAGTGCCCTGGAGGTACTCCAGAGGGGCTCGATGCTGGGGATCTTTCCCGAGGGCAGTCGTAGCCGCGACGGCAGATTGAGTAGTGGAAAGACCGGTTGCGCGGCCCTGGCGTCAAGGGCAGGAGTTCCGGTTCTTCCGGTGGGGATCGCCGGGACGGACAGGATCAGGGGCATAAGCTGGCTGTGGAAGAGGCCTCCGCTCGTGGTCAACATCGGCAGGCCGTTCAGCGTGTCGCCAGCGGAGGGCCGGGCAGGCAGATCTCACAGACAGCGGCTGACCAGGCAGATAATGAGTGAAATCGCCGGGCTACTGCCGCCCGAGTACCGCGGCGAATATGGGGAAGATGAAAATCGAGAAAGCTGAGAAGCTCGGGCTGTGCTTCGGCGTCAGGCGGGCCATCACGATGCTAAAGGAGGCTGTGAGCGAGCACGGAGAGATAGAGACACTGGGGCCGGTGGCGCACAACCGTCTGCTTGTGGAAACGCTGGGCGGCCTTGGAGTCAAGTTGATAGAGCGACCAGAGTCTGCCCAGGGCAAGACGCTGGCCATCACCACCCACGGCACGACTCCGGAGGTGCTGGCCGAGATCAAGGCCCGTAACATCCAGGTCATCGACACCACCTGCCCGATCGTCCGCAGAGCACAGACCGCAGCGAAGGGACTGGCAGAGGCCGGCTTCTACGTAGTCATATTCGGGCAGGCAGACCACTCCGAGGTAAAGGGACTGCTGGGGTACACGGGCAACAGAGGCATGGCCGCCCTATCGGTCGGGCAGCTGGATGATTGGGAGAAGACACCGTCACGTCTGGGTATCCTCTCACAGACGACCCAGACGCGATCCGCATTCACCGACTTCGCCAGTCAACTCGTGAGCACGGTCGGGCCGAAGACCAGGGAAATCCGCGTCGCCAACACTTTATGTCAAGTAACCCAGGCGCAACAGGAGGCCGCCATGAGGCTGGCCCGCAGGAGTCAGATGATGATCGTCATTGGCGGGAGGTACAGCGCCAATGCCCGGCACCTGGTGGAGATCTGCGCCCCCATCGTGGAGACGCACCTGGTTGAGACGGATGATGAGGTGGAAAGCTGCTGGTTCTCGGGAAAGCAGCACGTCGGGGTGACCGCCGGAGCGTCGACTCCAGATGAGGCGGTTGATGCCCTCATAGCTAGGCTGGAATCCCTGTGACGCCTACCCCAGCGCGCCGCTCAGCTTCCTGCCCCCGATGAGATGAAGGTGCAGGTGGGGCACCTGTTGGCCGCCCTCAGCACCGCAGTTCACCACCAGCCGATAGCCCTTCTCCGCTATTCCCTCCTTCTCGGCCAGGCTGTTAGCTATGATGATAAGCCTACCGGCAAGCTCTTCCTGTCCCGGGACGAGTTCGGCAGATGATGTGATGTGCATCCTGGGTATGACCAGTATGTGCGTCGGTGCCTGGGGCAGGATGTCCCTGAAGGCGATGAAGCCCTCATCCTCGTAGAGTATATCGCTGGATGCCCTCCCGGCAGCTATCCGGCAGAATATACATTCATCAGGCATAGTTTGACTCCTTCCTATTTGGGATTTCCGATGACTTCGCGAGGCCCGCTATCGTTACAGCAGGCAACAGCGGTCCGGCAACGGATGTCCGCAAATTATAGGCCATACCGGCCGCTCTAGTCTATTCTAATCGAATAATGAGCCTGAAGGAAAGGGTTCAGGCAACCCGTTGGGCAGGTCTTATGATCTGCTCAA
>JBLRXG010000021.1:0-12642 GCA_047920855.1 Dehalococcoidia bacterium
GCATGGCCCTCCTCAGTAACATTTCCACATGAGTGAACCATACCACCCTGGGTAACATTTTAAGTGAGTGAATGCGGACGATTGTCTTTGACAGGGGGCATGTGCTATCATTACGGCGGCATGTCGTCAAGCCAGCAAGAGAGGGGTAGAACAGAGCTACCCTTTTTGTTTGGTTAAGCGGATAGATGGAGAACTCTGAGCCAAAGATACTAGCTTTCTGCTGCAACTGGTGTTCCTATGCGGGTGCTGATCTTGCTGGCACGTCAAGAATGCAATACCCCCCCAATCTGAGGATCATCAGGGTGATGTGCAGTGGCCGGGTGAACCCCTTCTTTGTTCTCAACGCACTCCGCCTCGGCGCTGACGGCGTGCTGGTACTCGGTTGCCATCCGGGTGATTGCCACTATCTTACAGGCAACTACCGTACGCGTCGTCGGATGGCGATCACAATGAAGCTCATGGAGTATATGGGAATCGAGCCCGAACGTATTCAGGCCAGCTGGTGCTCTGCCTCGGAAGGGAGCAGGTTTGCCGAGGTTGTCTCCGAGGTGACGGCCGACCTGAAGAAGCTCAGCCCCAATCGATTGTTCAATGACTAAGGAAATAGAGAAGAAGCTACAAGACGAAGTCCGGGCCCTGATGGAGAAGGGCACCATTGAGCGCATTGTCGGCTATGAGGCCGGGAGCCTCAAGTTCTCCACCACTCCGCTGATAACCGACAACAAGGCCGACGCTCAAAGGCTGGTCATCAACCCGTTCATCCACAGTAACCTCAGCGTTTTCCTCCCCGGGTTGTGCGGCAAGGTTGGAGTTGTTGTTAAGGAGTGTGATTGTCGCTCTGTCGTGGCCCTCGTTCAGGACAAGCAGGTAGAGCGCAAGGATCTCTTCGTGATCGGCGTCCCCTGTGCCGGCGTAATCGACCTGGCCAAGGTCGAGAAACTGACGGGTCTGGACAGGGATGAGATCGACGAGATCTCCTGGAAGGGGAAGAAGGTGGCTGTCACCTATGGAGGGGGCACCAAGGAGTTCGCGGTGGAGGAAGTGCTGGCGGATTACTGCTTCGGGTGTGACCCCTCGGACCTAAAGGAATGCGACATGGTCCTCGGAGAGGCTGAGGCGGTCGTCGCCAACAAGGAGCTCGGCCGGGAGAGGGTCAAGGAACTGGAGGCGATGTCCCCTGAGCAGCGCTGGGAGTTCTGGAAGGATGAGTTCTCACGCTGCATCAGGTGTTACGGTTGCCGCCAGGTCTGCCCGGTGTGTTTCTGTGACCGGTGCTTCGTCGAGGAGTCCGAACCGCAATGGATATCCCCCTTGCCCAAGTGGCAGGATAACCTTCTCTTCCAGGTAGTCAGGATGATGCATGTCGCCGGACGTTGTACGAATTGCGGTGAATGCCAGCGTATCTGCCCCGCGGATATTCCCCTGGGAGCCCTCACTACGAAGGTCGAGGAGATTGTGGATGAGCTGTTCCAGTACAGGGCAGGCACGGATAAGGATGCTCCGCCGTTGATGGCTGCCTACAAAGCGGAAGAAATCGAAGACCTGATGCGATAGACACATGAAGAAGATCAAGAAACAGGACGTCAAAAGCTTGCTTGAGAAGTGGCAGAAGGAGTTTGCTGTGTTCGTGCCATCGAATGCCAGCGGTGTGTTGCAGATGGATGTCTGGGATGGCAAGGATACATCGTTTCTTGACCGCAACCGCAACACGGCAGTTCCTCCCAAGGCCAAGTTTCTCCCCACCATGGAGAAGATGTTCGGTTTCCGCAAGGAAAAGGGTAGCTACGCTCTCGAGCCGACAGATGGAGATCCCCCCAAGCAACTGCTCTTCGGCATCCACCCCTGCGATGCCAGGGCGATAGGCATAATCGACAGGGTTTTCAAGGACGCTTATGACGACAAGTACTATCTCAGCCGGCGGGAGAACACCGTGCTGGTAGGTATGGGCTGCACCGGCCCCTATGACAGCTGCTTCTGTACCTCGCTTGGCTTCGGTCCGTCCGATTCTAGCGACGTGGATATCATGCTGATCGATATCGGTGATGCCTTCGTGATAGAGGAGGTTACGGATAAGGGCAAGGAGCTACTGGCCGGTGCCAAAGGCGTTGTCGATGCAACCAAGGATGATGAGAAGAACGCTGCGGCGGCCAGGAAATCCGCCGGGGATAAGGTGACCAGGAAGATTGATACTGCTGAGATCAGCAAGAGGCTGCCGGGTGCTTTCGACGACCAGAAGTTCTGGGAGGAGATTTCCGCGAAGTGCGTGAGTTGCGGAATATGCACGTTTCTGTGTCCCACTTGCTACTGCTTCGATATCAACGATGAGATGCTTCAGGACGGCAGCGGTGCCCGCTACCGCAACTGGGACTGCTGTAGCTTTGCGGTATACACGAAGATGCCGGCGGAGAATCCCCGGGAGGATAAGTGGCGCCGGGTACGCCAGAAGGTATATCACAAGTATCTCTTCTATCCGGAGTTGTTTGATCTGATTGCCTGCACCGGTTGCGGTCGCTGTATCCGGCAGTGTCCGGTGAACTGGGATATCACGCAGACACTGAACGCCCTGCCCGCCGTGAAGAAAGAGGAGACGAAGAAGGCAGCATGAGCATCACCGATATCAGCCACCGCAAGAGGTTCCTGGCAGAAGGAAACGTCTACCTTCCCCATATCGCTGTCATAGAGAAGATAATCGATGAGACCCCCACCGTCAAGACCTTTCACTTCAACTTCAGGGACGAGAAACTAAGGAAGGATTTCTCTTTCGAGTCCGGCCAGTTCGGTGAGTATTCGGTGCTTGGAGTTGGCGAGGCCACATTCTGCATTTCATCCAGTCCTACGCGTCCGGACCATCTGGAGGCTGCCGTGGCGAGGGTGGGGAAGGTAACCAACGCGTTGCACCGGCTTGGTGAAGGGGCGGAGATCGGTTTTCGAGGACCGTTTGGCAACAGCTTTCCGCTGGACTACATGGCCGGCAAGAACCTGGTATTCGTCGCGGGTGGTATCGGTCTGGCGCCGCTGCGGTCGTTGATATGGAATGCACTGGACAACCGCGACAAGTACGGCAAGATTGACATAATATACGGGGCCCGCACTCCCGGTGACCTTTGCTTCAAGTATGACCTTGAGAGCTGGGAGAAGGATAGCTCGGTTAACATGACGACGACCGTTGATCGAGAAGCGCCCAATTGGGATGGCAATGTCGGCTTTGTGCCTGCCGTCACAGAGAAGGTGGCGCCCTCGTCCAAGGATGCGGTTGCCATCGTCTGCGGCCCGCCTATCATGATACGTTTCACCTTCCCGGTGCTGGAGAAGCTGGGCTTTACCCCGGCCCAGATGATAACCACGCTGGAGAAGAGGATGAAGTGCGGCATAGGCAAGTGCGGCCGCTGCAATATCGGGGACGTATACGTCTGCCGTGATGGACCCGTCTTCAGCTACGAAGAGATCAAGAGCTTCAAGTCGGACGAGTACTAGGTCACCTCTACCGCGTCAATGCTTCCCCCTCTTGGTTGTTATCTCCTACTCCGCACGTCAGGCAGTGGGGGCGTTTTCTTGTGTCCTGGCTTTCCTATTCTTCGGCGAGATAGGTCCCGCTCTTGCCTCCAGTCTTGCTTACGAGCCGGATGTCGCCGATGGTCATAGCCTGGTCCGCTGCCTTGCACATGTCGTAGATCGTCAACGCGGCAACAGCCACAGCGGTCAGCGCCTCCATCTCGAATCCCGTCTTTCCTGTCCCCTTGGTAGTGGCCGTGATCTCAACCCCGACGAAATCGGAGTCACCCTCAGGGATACCCAGATCAACAGCTACGCTTGTTAGATAGAGGGGGTGGCATAGGGGTATCAGCCGATGGGTGTCCTTCGCAGCCATAATTCCAGCGGTCCTGGCTACGGTGAGCACGTCTCCCTTTTCCAGTTGGCCTCTGCGGATCAGTTCCAGAGTCGAGGCCTTCATGTGGACCCTGCCCTTGGCCACCGCCTGGCGTTGTGTGTCTCTCTTATTGGTGACGTCTATCATACGTACCTGTGGTCGTTCCATCTCAGCCTCCGATCCGGGACATTCTACGTTTCGCGGATTCCCCTTCTCCCGTCATCTTGATCGAGGAATCATTTTCTTCCCTCAGGTGGTGACGCTCTGGCTTGGAAGCAACTGCCTTAAGGATAAGTTCTTTCAGTTCTGCCGACGGGGCATTATTGCGCAACGTCGTTCTTATATCAACCTCCTCGTCGGACAGAAGGCACGGGCGTAGTTTCCCTTCCGCACTGAGTCTCAGGCGGTTGCAGCGTGAGCAGAAAGATGGTTCACTGAGAGGGGTGATGAAGCCTATCGTACCGGTGGCCCCGGGCAATCTGTAGTAGGCAGCAGGCCCGTTGCCGGTCGGCGGCACCCGGGGTTCGAGTTCCCCCAGATCAGCTATTCGCTGTCGCACCTCGGCGGTGGGAACGAAGTCCACCTCGCCGTTGAAGGGCATGCGCTCGATGAACCGGACGTGCCAGTCACGGTCAACGGTCATGCGGGCGAAGTCCAGGACTTCGTCATCGTTGATGCCGCGCATGACCACCATGTTTATCTTGACGGGGTGGAGGCCTGCGCCTCGGGCTGCCTCTATGCCGTCGAGAACGTCGCGCAATTCGCCATGGCGTGTTATGTCACAATACCTACCGGCTTTCAGAGTATCGAGGCTGACGTTGACCCTGGTCAACCCGGCCTGCTTGAGTTCTGCGGCCTGTCTCCTGAGAAACGTGCCGTTCGTGGTCAGCGAAACTTCCTCCACGCCCTGAACGTGGGATAACCTCTTCACGAGCCCGGGTAGTCCCGCCCTGACCAGGGGCTCGCCGCCGGTGAGACGTATCTTGCTGATGCCCACCTCCGCTGTAGCCCGTACAACACTGAGGATCTCCTCGTAGGAGAGGATGTTGCTCCGGGGTATCATGGGGACACCCGACGGTGGCATGCAGTATATACAGCGCAGGTTGCAGCGGTCGGTAACCGAGACGCGCAGGTAGTTGATGCTCCGTCCGCAGGAATCTGGCGCTCCGGTCATCGCCCGCTGCTCCTCTCTATGACATGCACGGCCGTGGCCTTGAAGTCGGCGACGACTACGCTGCCTTCCTTCAGTCCGAGTTCTTCTGCCGACAACCTTGTGACAAGGGCAACAAGAGCGAAACCGCAGTCAACCTCAACGCGGCTGAGGGGGCCTGAAGACACCACCCCAGTGACCGTTCCCCGGAAGGAATTCCTGGCCGAGCTCCGGTGCGTCACGGCAGCCAGGGTGATATCCTCAGGCCTCACGCAGGCGCATACCTCTCTTCCCACGGGCTGGCCGGTAATGGCCTGTATCGTCATCCCGTCGCAATCCCTGCCTATGTTCACCGTCGCTATGCCTTCGCTGTTGGCAACCACCGTACCTTCGATAATGTTTTCCATGCCCACGAAGCCGGCCACCTCTTCGCTCCGTGGTGAACGGAATACCTCGACGGCGTTGCCCGTCTGCACAAGTCTTCCGTCGATGAGCACTCCTATCCTGTTCGCGAGGTACTGGCCTTGGGACATGTCATGCGTTGCCATGATCATGGTCATGCTGCGTTGTCCGGCAATGCTCTGGATCAACCGCTCGATCTTGGCCGCGGAGACCGGGTCGAGGTTGGCTGTCGGTTCGTCCAGTAGCAGCACCTCGGGTTCCAGGACTAGGGCTCTGGCGAGGGCCACTCTCTGCGCCTCGCCGCCGGATAGAGTGCGTGCGTCTCTATCTTCGTAGCCGTCAAGCCCCACCGTCTCCAGAATGCTCCGGACCTTCTTGACAGTCTCGGTCTCCTTCTTCCCCCTCCATTTCAGGCCGCAGGCAACGTTGTCGTAGACGCTCGAACTGAAGAACTGAGGCTTCTGGTGTATCAATGACATGCGCCGTCGCATCTCCAGCCTCTGTTTGCCCGACCCGGGGACGGGTCTGTCATCGAAGTAGAGTTCTCCCGAGCATGGGGTCTCCAGGAGGTCTATGAGGCGCAGAAGCGTTGTCTTGCCGGCACCGGTAGGGCCGATGAGCGCGAAGGTCTCACCCCTGACGATGCTCAGATCCAGTCCCTTCAGTACCTCTCTCTTGCCATACCTGTGAATCAGGCCGGCGATCCTGATCATCAAAGGCGACCGACTCATTGTGGTCTCCTCTGCTGCAGCCTGTTCAGGACGATGCTTATGACCAGTGCCAGAAACAAGAGGATGATGCCCAGCGCCACGGCCAGTTCGAGTTCACCTCTCTGCGTAGCCAGCCAGATCGCTCCGGTCATCATTCTGGTATAACCGTCTATGTTGCCGCCCACCATCATGGCAACGCCCAGCTCCGACAGGGCGCGACCGAAGCCGAGGATCAGTGCTGCGAGAACGGCATACCTGGCCTCCCTGAGCACGAGGAGACCGAGTTGAGAGCCGCTCGCCCCGAGCGAGGTGGCGGTCTCCATCAGCTCTCTTCTGACACCGCTCAAAGCCGAAATGGTCATGCCCAGCATTATGGGGGTAATGAGAACCATCTGGCCGACGACCATGACCTGAGGGGTGAACAGTATACCGAGCTCGCCGAGGGGCCCGGCCTTGGAGAAGAGCACGAAGACGAACAGGCCGACGATTACCGTGGGAAGGAAATACAGAGTCTGGATTGTGTTGATCACGGCCCTCTTCCCGCGGAACTGACGGAAGTGTATAAGGGTGCCCAGGGGTATGCTGACTGTCGCGGCCAGCAGCGAGGAGGTGCCGGCGATGCTCAGCGTCCTGGCCGCTATCTCAACTACCTCGGCGTCGAAGGACACCAGTAGATGTATAGCCCTGATCAGACCATGCCAGATCTCGGTCATCCCCGATACCTGCTCTGCCCCTTCGTTCCCGATCCAGTGTTTCGCATATTCGGTTACATCACGACTTTCTTCAGTCTACTCCTCAGGTTCTGCTCCGGCACAAGGGTGAAAGAGGGGTACTCCATACTCGTCGACTCCGTAGCTACCGATGAGGTCCTGTATCTCGGGTGAGGTGAGGAAGTCCACCAGTTTGCCTGCCATCTCAGCATTTGCTCCCTGATGCCTCTCAGGGTCTATGGCGATCACTGAGTAGACGTTGAGCAGCATGGCTCCTGTCTCGACTATGGGCACCAGGTCCAGGTTGCCTTTATAGGCCAGGAAGGTGCCGTTGTCGGTGAGCGTATAGGCGCCCTTCTCATTGGCCATTAGCAGGGTCGGCCCCATTCCCCTCGCTGCCTCTACATAGCCGTCTCTGGCCTCAGACCAACTCGACTCCTGCACCTCGTGATATGCAAAGCCAGCCGCCTGCCAGATGGCCTTCTCCTTAGCGTGGGTTCCCGAGTCATCTCCTCTGGAGACGAACACGATCCGGTCGGGGCCTTCCGTTCCCTCCTCCATCAACTTCCTGAATGCGTCCTCCGGCCTGAGGCCTGCGATACCCGCCGGGTCGTCCTCCGGTCCCACGATCATGAAGTAGTTATAGGCAAAGGGGACACGTTCCACGCCATAGCCATCGGCAACGAACTGCTCTTCGCGGGCCCTGTCATGAATGGCCACGGCATCGACATCTCCCCTCATGCCGTATTCAAGCGCTATGCCGGTGCCGGCGTAGAAGATCTGGAGTTTCACTCCATGTTGCTCCTCGAATATAGTCTCAAGCTTTCCCCACAGGCCGGTGTCGTAGAGGCTCGATGTGGTGGCTATCTTCAGGGCGGGGACACGCGGCATGGCAATAACGCTGACAATCACAGCAACGGCTATGACGGCCAGTGCGGTCACCTTCATCTTCATACTTATCTCTTTCAACGATACCTCCGTTGTGTCTAGTCCTTACCGTAATCGCGCATGCGGCACTACGGTCCAATCCAGGGGAAACAACACGCAAGAAACGAAAACAGCACCGTCACAAGAACGGTGCCGTGAAAAAGCCTAACTCTATATTCCCTCCTTTCCTAGCATGGGAGGCACAGGCATTTCTCCCTGTGCCCTCGAGGCCTTTCGGCCTACCGTCTGCTCGCCATGGATTAGCTTTAGGCGAGACAGCTCGGAGAGAGCTAGTGTCTAACTCGCTGTATTATGCTAGGGATCTGCCTCCCGGGCAAATCCGTCATATCCGCAGAGATCATTGACCGATTCAGGTTATCAGTCCTCTGCGGACTTCTCTTTGTCGGTTTCGGCCTCCTCGGTTCCTTCAACCGCCTCTTCAGCTTCCGGCGCCAGTTCTGCCTCCTCCTCCATCTTACCGACGTGCCGCCTGCTGATCTTCACGATGACCAGCTCCGGCTCATTGAGCACTGCTATGCCCTCGTCGAGGACGATATCCTTAACGCGTATCGCATCTCCCGGCTCGCTGAGGGAAGAGACGTCCACTTCTATCGTGTCGGGGATCTTGCCGGGCAGACACTCAACGTGCAGGGTATCGAGTTCCTGGGCAAGCATATGCTCCTTGACCTTCAGTGCCGGCGCTTCTCCGATCGCTACCACAGGCACGTCGAGCCTTATCTTCTCTCCCATCCTCACCTGGTAGAAGTCGACATGAATCAGTTGCTTGTTCCGCCAGTCCCTGCCGTACTCGCGGATCACGGTGGTCCTTGCCTTCTTCTCGTGGTCTACCTTGAGACTGATAAGTCCCGTATGGCCGGCCTGACTCAAAACCTGTTCCAGGTCACGGCTGTCGCACTGCAGCGCCAGCGACGGTATGCCGTGTCCGAACAGATGTATAGGCGTGATCCCCTGGCGGCGCAGATGCCGGACCTTCTTGCCCAGAATGTCCCGGTTGGTGGCCTTTAGCTCAATCTTGTCCATTTCAGCCCTGCAATCATATCAGAGAAGGTCCCTCCCCGCAACAGAACAGGCAGCGCTCCGAGTTGCCAGCAGACGGGTGCCCCCCGAAAATAGGGACACGTCCGTTCTTGAAGGAGGATACTTCTTGAGGCCCGCCACAGGGCGAACTGCAACATGCGCTGGGAAAATGGACGTGTCCCTGTTCTGGGGTGCATAACGCAACCTTTTCGGGCCTTGGGCGTTACACTGATATAGGGGGCATTGTGTCCGAATGGGCTGCCGAAACCCGGAGGGGTGTAGCGGGTGTGGCGTATCTTAGCCGGAAGAGGCACGTGAACAGCCCGCAAGATTCGATGGGAGGTGGTATGCTATGAATGACAGACAAAGGGGAGGAGGCGTATGAAGAGGCGTCTGCTTATAGCGCTGGCGGTCCTGGGCGTGCTGGTTGTTGTCGCGACCGTGGTGGTCACCGGCGTGATTCCCATGGGCACCGTGATCCTCAGCCTGGACCAGGAGACGTATCTTCCCGATGGGACGGTCACACTGACCATCAGGAGCCTCCGGACGGGATCAGTGCAGTTCGGGACTCCCTTCAAGATTCAGAGGTTTGAGGACGGAGATTGGGTTGACGTTCCGTTTGGCCTGGGGTGGGTCGACATGCCTGAAGGTCGGCGCGCGGTCTGGATCAGCATCCTGATAGTCCTATCGCCGGGACAGGCCTACCGGCAGAGTTTCTCTCCGGCTGAGCATTTCTTTGAAGGGTCGAAGCCAGGCAGGTACCGCGTGGTCAAGGAAGTCCAGGTCGGCATGATACACTACGGGGCGCCTCGTCAAACCCGGACCCTCGTTGCCGAATTCCACATAGTGAAGCTAGTCCAGCGACCGGCAGGGTGAGCAGCAACAGGCACATCCTCGGCAGAGGCGAAACAACGGGAGACGTCTGTAGGGTGCAGGCATGTGCTCGACCGGACTGGGTATGACGCGTCTAGGTGTTCCAGTGCCCGCTCCAGTTCAGGAGGCAGGGACGAAGCGAACTCCCGATACTCGCCAGTCGAAGGCAGGCGGGGCGCCTACCGCAGAGATGCGGTGCCATGCACGAAGATGGTTACCATTCGCGAGGCTACGATTGCTGACACACCAGCGATAGCTAGAGTGCACCGGTCATCTGCTCGCGGTCTCGGACGAACACACTATACACCCGCGGAGATTGAGACATGGGTGGGCAGTATTACTCCGGAACGATACCTCCCTAGCATCGAGGAGCATTACGTTGTCGTGGCGGTCGAGCAAGGAGAGATCGTCGGTTGGGGGCAGCTCAATGCAGAGAAGAGCGAAATCGTTGCGGTGTACGTTACGCCGGCTCGGGCAGGTGCCGGAATCGGCCGAGCACTACTAACTCATCTCGAAGAGGTGGCCTCGAACCTCGGTTGCCGGACACTTAGCCTGTGGTCATCACTGAACGCAGTGCGGTTCTACCAACGCTACGGATACCAAGTAACAGAGCGCTCGGTGAACAAGCTCAGCGATGATGAGATTCCAGCCGTACGCATGGTGAAGACGACCATAACATGACCCAGGCGAGATAAGGCGGCCAGCACCCCGACAGCAGGTTGTGGATACTGCCCGAAGAAAAACACCAGGCGAAAGTAGGGACACGTCCATTTTTCCAACGGGAACACTTCACTCGGACTGATCACCTGTCACCCGGAGCGGCACGCGACATCAAGGGAAAAATGGACGTGTCCCTATCCTGCACTCCTCTGTCTATCAAGGCAAGGAATGCAACCTTTTCGGGAATCGCGGGTTATAGTTATAGGTCGATTGCGTCGTTACTAAGCAACAAGAAATGGATTTGGAGAGGGAGAGAGAGCTAGTCGAGAGAGCCAAGCGCGATACCGAGGCTTTCGCTGAACTCTATGACCACTATTACCCCCAGCTTTTCGGCTATGTTCTGAGAAGGACGGCCAGCGTTGAAATCGCCCAAGATGTGACTTCAGAAGTCGTTTTCAAGGCCATGAAGAACCTGCGGCAATTCGAGTGGCGGGGTCTTCCTTTCTCCTCCTGGCTTTACCGCATCGCCACCCATGAGATTGCCAATTACTACACCAAAGCTAAACAGGGGCAGTTTTCTCTGGAAGCGGTCTCCGACTCGATCCGCATCGACAATTGTCCGGCTGAGTCCGACGTCCTTGAGGCCGAGGCGGACTTGAGAAGGCATGAGGAGTACCTCGCCTTGCACGCGAGCATATCCAGGCTCCCGGTCAAATACCAGGAGGTTATTACTCTCAGGTTCTTTGAAGACAAGCAGATCAACGAAATTGCGGAGATCCTGGGAAAGCGGGAGGGGACGGTGAAATCTTTGCTGCACCGGGCCGTGAAGAAACTGGAAAACTGATGGAATAAGATGCAACCTTTTGAAGGAAAGCACGGTTATAGTATTTAGAGGGGAGTCATGAAGGAAGAAGAGTTAGTCAAAAAGCTGGAAGGGGTCGAGCTGCCCGGGACTCAGCTGGAAAGCCATCGACGGCGGCTGAGGATGGCGGTGCTCAATGCCGGCCACCTTCTTAACGAGCAGCCAAAGGTTACCTCTGTCGCTCGGGCACGATCCAGGGTAAGCAGAGACATGGACACGCTGAGGAGAGGCCTGGTTGCGCGACAGCCGGTGTGGAAGACTGCCGCGGTCTGCATAGCAACGGTAGCGCTGATTACCGGGCTGGCAATAGCATTACCACTACTTATCGGGCAATCGCCTGAAGCATTAGCTGCATCCATTGTCCGTAATAGCCCTGAGGTTCGGGCTGCTGTTGTGGGGACGCCCGTAGTAGGGGTGGACCCGATAACACTGGACTCAGTAGTGGTGCAGCTACTAGCGGCGGAATTCATCGACGAAGACGGCGACAATGTAAGGGTGCTGGTCAAGGGAGACTGGGGAAGGTATGCCGTAGCTGATGTGAACTTGGAAGTCAAAGAGGTGACCCGTGTTTATACATTCCCCGAATTCAGCGATGAGGAGAAGGTTAGAGCCATAGAAATAGCCCGGGCAGACCCCGGGGTCCAGGAGCTTCTTGCTCAAGGAGGTAGGGTTGCTGGGGTAATTGCAATCGCTATGGGTGATACCGACGGTGACATAAGCTTCAAGCTACACGACGAAGAGGGGGAAATCGCGATAGAGGGTGGCAGAGTATTACCCGTGGCAGTGATAGTGCTGGATAGTCAAAAGTCGCTGGCTTTCGTTAACCTCGATGAAGGCGAGGTTGTCAGGATATTGGACCCCGAATTGTTGGCAGGAGTTGTTGCATCCATAGAGACGGGACTGATAAATCAGGCAACTACAAAAATCCGGAGGTGAAAGGCCCCAAAAAGGAGGATTGGAGATGTCCAAGAGAGTCATAGGTATCAGAATCATAGGCATCATGACGGCATTAGCTAGAGGCTGATGGGAGTCTCCTGCAAACAACCGAGCAAGACGCTTGACAGTGCAGGGGGTGATATCTCGTAGGTTACAAGCTAGAGTTTTTTCTGGAGAAACTAGACTCTTACATACAAAGAGGTTGAAATGAGAGAGAAGACACAGCTGGGTATTCTCACAGCACTGATTGTCCTTCTAGCCGTAGGTGGAACAGCCTGGGCGGGTTCAGGGAACACTGGAGAGGGAGACCTGCCTCCTCTTATTGAGGTTGCTGGGCCCATACTCACCCTTGATGGCCTTCCCCATTTAGAGGAGCATCGTCTTTTTCGGGGGGCTTCCAGGCTACGTGAGGTTGAGTTGTCTTCCTGGGCTTATGAGCCTGACAGAGTTGAGGTAGGATACAGGTTTACTCTGAACCTGTTTCCCAATGTCTCGTACCTGGCGAC
>JBLRXG010000022.1:0-12312 GCA_047920855.1 Dehalococcoidia bacterium
GGTCGGGGACATACACTGCCAGTTCCAGCACCAGACTGACGGTGTTGGCCCACCGGGGCCGCCGTCACACAGGGGACTTATCCACCGCAGGGAAATTTCCAACACAGCGAAAACAGCCATCCGGAACCTACAGCGCAGATGCTATAATCTGATCGATGCCGCGGAAGTTCGCCCATCTTCACGTCCACACCGAATACAGCCTGCTCGATGGAATGTGCCGGATTCCTCAGCTTGTCGCACGAACGAAAGAACTGGGGATGGACAGCCTGGCCGTTACCGACCACGGCGCTATGTACGGTGTCATCGACTTCTACACGGCAGCCAGAGAAGCCGGCATAAAGCCGATTATCGGCTGCGAAGTTTATGTCGCCGAGACCGATTCCAGCAACCGCGATCCCGCCCGTAAGCGTCCCTATCATCTTACCCTGCTGGCGAAGAACGACGAGGGGTACCGCAACCTGCTCCAGCTGGTCACCAAGAGCCAGCTTGAAGGCTTCTACTACAAGCCCAGGGTTGACAAGAGGCTTCTTGAGCTCCATCACGATGGACTGGTCGCCCTCTCCGGCTGTGCCCACGGCGAACTGGCGCGGCTCATCCTCGACGGTCGTACCGACGAACTTGCTACTGTGGCTTCGTGGTACCGGGAGGTCTTCGGCGACTACTACCTTGAGATTCAGAGACACCCTATGCCCGAGCTGGAGCAGATAAACCGTGAGCTTGTCTCTCTCTCTGCAAGACTCGGCATTCCACCTGTTGCCACATTTGATGTGCACTACATCGAGAAGAAGGACGCCGAGGCCCATGATCTGCTTCTGTGCATCGGGACCAACAGCGCGGTGAAGGATGAGAAGAGGTTGAAGATGGCCGGCGACTTCTTCTACCTGAGAGGCCCCGAGGAGGTGGAGCATCTGTTCGCCGATCTGCCTCAGGCGGTGGACAATGCCCAGGCCATTGCCGACATGTGTCAACTGGAGCTCGATTTCACCCGTCTGCGTCTTCCCCAGGTCGAACTGCCCGACGGCAGGGAGGCACACGAGTTCCTGGCCGAGCGCTGCTGGGAGGGCCTCGACAAGCGTTACCGGCAGCCCGACCCGGTAGTCAAGGAACAGCTCACCCACGAACTCGATGTCATCCGCAAGACGAGGTTTGCCGATTACTTCCTGGTGGTCTGGGACATCATCCGCTTTGCCAGGGAAAAGGGCATATACTGCGGCGTTCGCGGAAGCGCCGCAGCCAGCCTTGCCCTCTACTGCCTGGTGGTTACCGATATCGACCCTCTCCCCCACGGGCTGGTCTTCGAACGCTTCCTCAATGTTGAGCGTACCGAACTCCCCGACATCGACCTCGACTTCCAGGATGATCGCCGCGACGAGGTCTTCGCCTATGTCAACGAGAGGTACGGCTCCGATCATGTAGCCCAGATCATCACCTTCGGCACCCTGGGAGCCCGTGCGGCGATACGAGATACAGGACGTGCCCTGGGCATGCCTTACGCCCAGGTGGACAGGGTTGCCCGGCTGATTCCCATGGAACTGACGATAACACTCGATAGGGCTTTGCAGCAAAGCACGGAACTCCATGACATCTACCACCAGGACGAGGAGATACGCAAGCTTGTAGATTCTGCCAGGAAGCTGGAGGGGATGGTCAGGCACGTCAGCACCCACGCCGCTGGCGTAGTCATCTCGCATGACCCGCTGATCGAACATGTACCGCTCCAGCCTCTGGGACGGGGTGACTCCCGACAGGTGGGAGTCATGACCCAGTTCCATATGTGGAACATCGCCCGCCTTGGACTGCTGAAGATGGATTTCCTCGGGCTATCCAACCTGACCATCATGGCCAGAGCAAAGGAGATTATCGCCAGGAACCGCGGGGTCGACATAGATCTGGAGCAGATACCTCTCGATGACGCACGAACCTTCGAGTTGCTCGCCTCCGGCGAGACCAAGGGCGTCTTCCAGTTGGAGGGCACGGGGATGCGGCGTTACATCAAGGAACTCAAGCCAACCAGCTTCAGCGATATCGCGGCAATGGTAGCACTTTATCGCCCGGGCCCCATGGAGCAGCTTCCCACCTTCATCAAGGCCAAGCAGGGCGTTGCTCCAATCCACTATCCCCATCCCACCCTGAAGGAGATCCTCCAGGAGACCTACGGGGTCATCGTCTACCAGGAGCAGGTGATATTCATCGCCCGGGCTCTGGCCGGCTATAGCCTGGGACAGGCCGATATCTTTCGCAAGGCCATGGGCAAGAAGATCCCCGAGGTCATGAAGAAAGAGGAGCAGAACTTCATCTCCGGGGCTGAGAAGAAGGGCATATCGGCGAAGCTGGCCAGGGAGATATTCTCCTTGATCGAGCCGTTCGCCGGGTATGCCTTCAACAAGGCCCACAGCGTCATCTACGCCCTCATCGCCTACCGCAACGCCTATCTCAAGGCGAACTACCCCATCGAGTACATGGTGGCCGTGCTGGACACATACCGCGACAGCACGGATAAGGTCCATTCGGCGATAGGCGAATGCCGCAGGCTGGGCATCAAGGTGCTGCCTCCCGACATAAACAGGAGCCATGCTAACTTCGCCATAGAGGCTGTTGAAGGAGAGGAGCCAGCCATTCGCTTCGGCCTGGCATCGGTCAAGAACGTGGGATACGCCCCCATCGAGCTCATGATATCCGAACGGGAGGCTGGGGGTGGCTTCACCTCCATTGAGGACTTCTGCTACCGAACCGACCTCCGTCACACCAACAAGAAGGTTCTGGAGAGCCTGATCAAGGCAGGTGCCTTCGATTCCTTGGGCACCCGCAAGACACTGCTCGAGTCACTGGGCAAGAACATCTCGGCCGCCCAGTCAAGGCAGAAGGCCAGGGATTCGGGACAGGTGAGCATGTTCGATGAGGTGTCATCTGGAGCCCCCGAACCGATCGTTGTTGAGGGACAGTTTGGAGACGAGGTTACTACTCAGCAGAAACTCGTCTGGGAACGGGAGCTGCTGGGAGTCTACTTCTCTCGACCTCTCGATGCGCTCAAGGGAGAGCTGTCCTCGAACGATAGCGTATCGTGCGGCGACATCACCATGGATATGATCGGCCGGACGATTAAGGTGACCGGGATAGTGGTGTCTGTGCGCCAGGCTTACACCCGCGACCACCGTCCCTTTGTGGTCGCCTCCATCGAGGACCTGGACGCCAGCATCGAAGTCTTCGCCTGGCCCAGACTGTACGAGACCACCCGGGGCCTGTGGCAGGAGGGCAACATGGTCACGATTAAGGGCGAGGTGAAGCTCAGGGACGGCGAGATCAAACTGAACTGTGACGATGTAACGCTGCTTCCAGCACGACAGGAGTTGCTCAGAGAACCCGAGCGGCAACACGTCACGATAGACATCAACCAGTCGGAAGACTCAGAGAAGGATGTAGAACGCCTTCGCAGGATCATGGATGCTCTTCGGAACTATCCAGGGCAGGACACCATCTCGCTGAATGTTGTCAGCGACGGTCAGGCAACACGGCTGGATATGCCTTCGGTGACTGTGAACTACTGTCCTGAACTGGCTGCCGAACTGGCCGACATCGTGGGCGAGAGCAGCCTCAGAGTCGAACCCTAGGCACGGCAGCCTGTGCTGGGCTCACCTCTTCTCCTCACGATGTAGCGACGGTCTTAGCCGGCCTGTTCGGCAGTGAACCTAGTCCAGACTGAAGGGAGGATACCGATCCGTTATCAGCAGGAATGCGTATGCGGCTACCCTGAGCGACCATCGGA
The DNA here is from genome assembly GCA_047920855.1 of Dehalococcoidia bacterium. Lineage (GTDB taxonomy): Bacteria > Chloroflexota > Dehalococcoidia > GIF9 > AB-539-J10 > RBG-13-51-36. The sequence continues at coordinate 3,764 of JBLRXG010000022.1, forward strand.
ATACACCTACTACGAAGTCGAATAGGCCCCTGGGATAGCGGCCGGTGAACAGGATGGCAAACCATGCAACCACCACGCAGACAAATGCAGCAATCCCCAGGCAGAAGAGGACGATGTAGTGAGGGATAGCCAGTATCCATTTCACCAGCGGCAGCGCACGATCAAGATCCCTGGCAACATCCGGATACGGGATCTCGATGTGTACCGACTGCTCCTCATCTGTCGAAGGGTACGCATCCGTTAGCAGACCGACATACGCACCGACCCGGTTGCTGAACCTGGTCAGGGCCAGGTTCCAGTCAAACCACCACCTCGGGTACTTGTTCCGGAAGAGGATCATCAGTACGACAGGGAGAACCAGGATACCCCCCGCACTGTACTGCCAGGTCCAGGCGCTGATCGTGCTCAGATCAAGCGTGCCACCCCCGACCAAAGCCAGGATGATCGCGATCGGGATCACGGTGAAGATCCTGAAGAATGTAGTCAGGCGGTTGAGAGGTCTGTCCGGATAGTTGATCGCAAGAGTCGCAGGATACTCGGGTGTTGTCGGCAGAGTTGGGCTTGCCATGGTGCTGGTACCTCCTTCTATTCCTTTGTGGAAGTCCCACTGAGTCTGTCAACGTGCACAACAGCCACTCATACCATGGCCTCAGTCAAAGGCATCCACTGAACCGGGCCACACCCGGTTTCAACGACTCAGAGACCCGTCCTCGCAATAAGCATACTGCGCGATCCGCCAATATGCAACCTGTGCCGTCGTGCCCGGGCAACGCCCGGTCTTCCGCGTCGGCCCTGCCCCCCCCTATCTCCATAGCCCTCTGAACACGGCAGCCAAGTCATCCTGCTCCCGGAGGCGACTAACCAGCGTTCGTCTTCCTGTAGGCCACGTAGATGTCGGCCTCCAGCATAACACCATCCCGAAAGAAGTGGTGAGTGAAGTAGATATTGCCTTCGTTGTCGAGAGACGGCTCGCCTGCGAACTGAGAGATTATCAACTCCGGCTCCTGCCACTCGTTGTCCACCTTCTGTGACCTGAAAATGGCGGCCGTCCCCATGTATGTCCTGGTAAACCAAAGCTCATTGCCATCCTGTGTGATGAACGGCCAGCCCTCGTTCTCCGCCGTGTTCACCGCCTCGACGTTCTCCGGCTCCTGCCACACACCATCCACCAGCCTCGTAACCCAGATGTCACGCTGTCCCTTGCCCCCCTCCCTATCTGAATGAAAATACATCTCTGTGCCGTCTGCGGTGATGTGGATCTCGCCGATCTCGCAGTCCACGTTTAGCTTCTGTCCGGCGTTCGTCCAGTTCGTCCAGCTCCCGTCGAGGAACTCGGCGATCCACATGTCTACTCCCCGGTAGTTGCCCTCGCGCACAGAGCAGAACCACATCTCATCGCCCTCGACGAAAAGGCAGCCGTCCATCGCCGGGTGACACGGCTCCTGCAACCACAATCTCTCCGGCAGTTGCCACTGTCCGCCGACCTTCCTTGACACGTAGATGCCCGTGACCTCGTCAAGGAGTTGCTGGACGGGCGGCACCGTGATATCGGGAGTGAACCAGATGTACAGCGTATTCCCGTCCGGCGCTATGAATGCCGAGTCTTCACCACCTGCAGTGTTGATTGGATAGGGCAGGGGGACGGGCTCGTCGTATTCGTCGGAGTGCAGTACAGGCGGATGAGCATCCGTCTCTGGTGTAATCTTCACCTTACCCGCCGGGATCTTGCTCTCCCGGGAAACGTCGGGATACACGCACTCATCTGCAGGCTGTTCTGCCGGGCACCCGTGCGACATCAGCAGTACCACGATGAGCGCTATGACGACATGAATTACTCTCACAATAGTCACCTCCGGTCTCTACTCCGTGCCCGGCCAGCTGCGATGAGAAGCCGAACCTCGTGGTCCGGTGCAGCAGGGCATCCCGTGTCGGTGAATTCTACACCTACACCGGGAGACAGGCAACCACTTGTGCGCAGAATGCCGGCCGATCTCCGGAATCTACAGACGCCCTTGTCTGCGGCGGTGTACCCCGTTGCGCCGCCTGGCCAGCTCCCCTCATCTATGCGACTTCGTCAGGCAGTCGCTCCATGCCGTTTCTGCCCATCTCGCTTCTCATCAGGCGAACCAGTTCCCTATCCACCTCCGGGGCCAGAGGCAGAGGCCTGTGGTGCTCAAGGATTCTCTCTGATTCACTGCGGGCACGCTGTGCAGCTGACATGCTTCCCTTCTCTGCCCAGGTATCCCGGCCATCCCGGTCAAGCACGCTTCCCGGGCGGAGAAACTCCTCCCTGAACCACCTCCTGGTCGTCGGCGACGTTAGGAACCGGGCCGATGTATGGATGTCTTCTCGAAGCAGGTCTCCGGCCAGAGGGGTGGTGCGCGGCAGGATCCCCTTGATCAGCCTCTTCGCCATCCCGCAGGCCTCGTTATCGATGACCAGCTTCTCCAGGCTCTGACAGCCCTCAAAGGCGAGCATGCCGGGTCCGGCTACCAGGTTCACCCCGCACAGCGCTGCCAGCACCGCACCCATGCCCGTCTCCAGTCCGGCCTGGGCATCGAGCATCTTGGCATCGCTAAGTGCCATGTAGGCCTGGGTAGGCAGACCCAGGTGTCTGCCTATCTGACTGCAGGCACTGCACATCATCGCAGCCTCCATCGCGCCCGTTGCTGCGCTCCCTGTATGCATGTCAAAGACGGCAGGGGAGCCTCCATAGACCATCGGGGCGCCGGGCCGCGCCAGCTGGCCGATCACTACTCCACTCAGCGTCTCGACGGTATGCTGCACCACGGCTCCGGCCAGGGTGACGGGAGCGGAGACGCCCGTCAGGGGCGCGGAGACGACTTCCACCGGGAGATGGGGCCCGGGCACAACGAATGATGTCATGGCAGGCAAGGTTGCTCCACTTCAAAGGGGGTGAGGGGCAAACTGAGAAGAGGGCCAGAGGCCTCTCCCTCAGCGCCTGCTCACTGCCGCGCACTACAACCAGCATCTCCTTCATGGCCTCCAGTCCATCCAATCCGAACGTCCCGGTCACCACCGGCTTGGAGGAGTCTCTCAGCACAACGAAGAGCCGGTAGCGGTCGGCTACCGCGGCGGGGACATCGGCAGGAATCATGGCCGTGCTCTGGGCGTCCATATACTGGAGAGCATCCGCCAACACTGCGAAATCGACGAGGTCTTTCGTCTTTGGTTTCCGGATCTTACGCAATCGGTAGTCGAAGACGTATGGGGCAGAGGAGCCGGGGTTGAAGTGCACTTTGTCGTTGCCCTGTTCCAACACGACAGCCGGCTCACATCTATCGGAGCGGTCATACAGCATGACCGAAGAAGGCGCGCTCCTGAGGCTTTGCTCTACCAGGCTGCGGGTTATGGAGACGACAGATCCCCGTTCATCGCGCCGCATGACCCTCATTCCTGCGTCTTCCAGCAGCGCGCCGGCCTCCGGGCTCTCTATGAGCACCCCCGTTCGCTCAAGCACATCGAACGCCTCGTCGATTATGCGTTCCACAAGCGTATGTTCGAGGAGTTCTAGATAGGGGATGCGTCTGCTCATTGACATGGGAGTTATCTAGTTACGAGTATACAGGGTCTCGCCCCCGAGGACCGTCCTCAGGGCCTGAATGTCCTTGATCTCGTCCACCGGGCAGCTCATGTAGTCTCTGTCTATGACCACGAAGTCCGCCAGCTTGCCTGCCTCGATGGATCCTTCTCTGCTTTCCTCAAACTGGGCATAGGCAGCCCAGACAGTATGCGATCTTAGCGCTTCCTCCCTGGTCAGGCGTTCCTCTGGATGCCATCCCCCGGGAGGCTGGCCCCCAAGATCCGATCTTGTCACCGCAGCGTACAGGCTGTGGAAAAGGTTGACCGGCTCCACCGGTGAGTCGGTCCCGTTGGGCAGCATGGAGCCGGATTCGATGAACCTGCGGAAGGCATTCACCCCTCTGAGTCGCTGCGACTCCTTTCCCAGGCGGGACTCGGCCATGCTCCAGTCCGAGGATGTGAAGATGGCCTGGACAGACGGCAGTACTCCCAGTTCGGCGAAGCGCGGGATATCCTGCATCGCAACCACCTCCGCATGCTCTATGCAGTATCTGTGGTCGGGACCGGGCATCTCCCTGAGAACCCTCTGGTAGGCATCGAGCGCCTGCCGCACCGCTGCATCGCCAATAGCATGTGTGTTCACCTGGAAGTTTGCCCTGCGCGCTTCCCTAACCAGGCCGTAAAGCTCGTCGTCCGAATAGCGTGGATTTCCGCGGTGCCCCGGCCTATCGCTGTAATCATCCAGCAGCCAGGCACTGCCGCCTCCCAACGAGCCGTCTCCCATCAACTTCACGGAACGTATACTATAGCGATTGTTGAAAAGCCCTGTTCGCTCGCCTTCGGGAACCCGGTAGAAATGCTCGGTCGCCTCGCCCGGAGAGCACATCTGGTACATGCGGATCCTCAGGTCACCTGAACCATAGAGTTTCTTCATCCGCTCTATCGTCTCCAGGGTACACCCCGCATCGGCGTCGCGGGCGCCGGTGGTGCCGAACGATAGCAGGTGCTCCTGCGCCGCGAGCAGGGCCTCGATCTTATCCTTCTCGGTGGGATCGGGAACCAGGCGGGACACGAGGTTCATCGCCGTATCGATCAGCACGCCTGTGGGGACGCCCTTCCCATCCCTGATGATTTCCCCACCCGGCGGCTCGGGCGTGTCCGCCGTGACACCGGCCAGTTCAAGGGCCCGGGAGTTCACCCAGGCAGCATGACCGCAGACGCGATACAGAATCACCGGGCTATCCGGCGCGACCCCGTCCAGTTCGTGCCTGGTCGGAAACACGGCAGGGTCCCACTGCACCTGGGACCAACCCCACCCCTTGACCCACTCCCCCCGCGCACAGCCCCTGTATGCAGCCGCAACGTCGTTCAGGATGTCCTTCTTCGGCTTGAGAAAGGCATCAAGCTGCATGAGCGACAGCCCTACGCTGAGGAGATGAAGATGCGAGTTGATCAACCCCGGCAGAACTGTCCTGCCCTGAAGATCAACCACCTCCGTCCTGCCGCCGATGTGCCTCCCGACGTCCTCATCAGAGCCGACGCAGACAAACCTGTCGCCGCTGATGGCCAGGGCTGACGCGACCGAGAAGTCGGCGTCTACAGTGTACACCCTGCCGTTACGATATACCGAGTCGGCGACAGCATCTTCAGAACTCATGATATATGCGGACCTCTCCGCTCCTGCCCTCCCAAGTTGATGAACCCGGTCAGCTCAGGACTTCCCGCGAGGCCGCCAGATGGACATTCCGTTCCTTAAGGTAGTCCCTTACGCAGGCGAAGCCCGCCGGATCCATGCCTACCAGCTCAGGGGACACTATTCCCGTGTTCTTGAGCCTGCCCTCCAACACCAGGTTGGCGACGGCTGTGCACGTAAACCCGGTGGTCCGGGCCATGGAGGAAAAACCCGTCAGCCTATCGAACCGGTCGAGCAGGCCGTATGTATACCTCACCGCTATCCCTTCCTCCTTGCCCTCGACAATGATCCTCATCACCGTATACTCATCCTCGTCATCCGCCGCCTGCCAGTGGCGAAAGAGCAGCCTTGAGGTCATCTCAACCGGCGCAATCTTCTTGCCGCCTATGTCCAAAGGCTCTTTGTCGAAGAAACCGGACTCCCGCAGCACCCGCATGTATTCACTGTGCCCGGGATAGCGGAGCGTCTTCTCCTTCATGTTCGGTATCCGGACCGTCTTCAGCAGGGTCCTCAGTCCATCGGTGTTGAACGCCTCGAGCGTCCCGATGCCGTCGAACTCCAGGTACTCGAGTTCGGAGAGAGCGTCCTTGACGACCACCTCACCCGTCTCCACCAGGCGTGCCGGGCGGGTATACTCCTCGATGACATCGATGGGAGAAAAGGGCGCCCTATACTGGTAGGGCCAGGTACGAACCATGGGCAGGCCTCCCACGTAACAGGCAAAGCCATCAACCTGCATCTGCCGGTAGTGGCTTCCTAGTATCATGTTGCTGAGTCCGGGCGCGACCCCGCAGTCCACCACAGCCGGCACAGCACTGCCGCTGGCGATTCCGTCGAGTTCGAAGGGGTCTTCCGGAAAGAAGGAGATATCGACAGCCGCCTTGCCCAGTTCAACGATGCTCTTCAGCACTCCAAACCCCAGGTGACCGGGCAGGGCATTGATCACCAGGTCAGCACCGCCGAGCAAGCCGGCTAGAACGCCACTCTTCGTAGCATCTTCGTTCACGACCTCCACCCGGGCGTCCTTCAGTTGATCAAGAGCACCGTGGTCTGTGTCGACCACGGCAACCGCGTGCTGCTGGGAAAGGTCCACCGCGATGGCCTTCCCCACCCGGCCCGAGCCGAGGACTACTACCCTCTTAGCACTCTTCACAATGTCAACACCGCGGTTCTTGCTTGATCACTGGTCATTGACCCCTGACTCCAAGGACTGACCGACTGGACAGGGCCATTTTATAGTACCCCGGGACCCCACGCCAATTCCCCCTTCAACCCGCTGCATATTCGTTCGCTGTTGACAGCACACGGCAAACTGGCCCATAATCCTCTTTTCGACTCAGCAACAACAGGGGGAAGAATGAACCTGAAGAACGTACTCGAGAAGACTGCCCGCGAGATGCCGCACAACACCGCTTTCGTGCTGGGCTCGCAGAGGGTTAGCTACCGCGAATTCGATGAGACATCCAACAGGATTGCCCACGCCCTGGTAGAAACCGGTATCAAGAAGGGCGACCACGTCGGCATCCTCCTGGGGCGAACCCCTGAGTGGGTCATCAACTGCTTCGGAGTGCTGAAGGCCGGGGCTGCCGCCGTGCTTCTCGATAGCAGAGTGAAGGCGCCAGAACTCGAGCCACAGCTTCGTGAGTCCCATGCCAGGGCCCTCATAACCGAAGAGAGGTTCTCCCCTCTGGTGTCATCGGTCATGCCCGCTGTTCCCATGCTCAAACACGTTCTCGAAGTCGACAGTGATGCGTACAGAAGCCTCCTCGCCGGCAGTTCATCGGCCTCACCGGACGTCCCCATAGATGGCGAAGATTCGGCCATTATCTTCTACACACTCGGAGTGCTGGGCAAGAACAAAGGCGTGCTGCATACCCACTCGTCGTTTTGCTCGGCGCTGGACGCGCTGGTCCCGAGAATGGATATGCGAACGGAGGATGTCGTACTGGGGCTGCTCCCTTTCAACTACCTTCTCGGTTTCGGGGTCGTTGTCCTGGGGCCCATCGTGAACGGGTCCACCATGGTCATCCTTCCCCACTTCAGTTCCAAGAATGTCCTCGAGATCACGCAGCAAGAAAGAGCGACCATGCTTATAGGCGTTCCCGCCAGCTTCAATGCCCTGGCTGTAGCGGACGAAGAGATTCTCAAGGCCTACGACCTCAGTTCACTGAGGACAGTGCTTACCGCCGGGGCCAAATCGTCAGCCTACCTGATGGAGATGCTCGAGAACCGGCTGAACCTCAGGGTCATGGAGATCTACGGACTCACCGAGTTGATAATCGTCACCATGGGCGGCTTTCATGACCGCAAGGTGGGGACGGTGGGCAAGCCGGTGGCCGAGCTTCGGGTACTCGACAGAGGCGGTAACGAAGTGCCACAGGGCGCGGTAGGGGAAGCCGTCGCCAGGGCGCCCTTCATGATGAAGGAGTATTACGACTCGCCTGAACTCACCGCACAGGCCATTCAGGACGGCTGGTTCCACACCCGCGATCTGGTCAGGATGAATGAAGACGGCTACGTGGAATATGTGGAGAAGATGTCGTCAATCATCGTGCCCTCGGGCGGAGTCAAGATCCTACCCGAGGCAGTCGAAGAGGTACTCCTGCACTATCCCGCCATAGCCGAAACTGCCTACGTCGGCGTCGTCGACGAGTACAGGGGACAGATACCCACGGCGTTCGTCGTGCTCAAAGACGGCCAGAGCGCCACGGCGGACGAGATACGCGACTTCTGCCGGGAGAGCGTGACCGACTACAAAGTGCCCAAACAGATCAGGTTCGTGGACACATTACCCCGGACCCCTTCGGGGCAGATAGACCGTAAGCTACTCAGCACGATCAAGGAAAGCTGAGGCAGGGGCGACGACGCCCTTCATGGTTGAGCACGAGTTGTGTTCAGTCACACACCGATTATGTCAATCTGTCGAGCCGGGTGCTCAAGTGTAGTCCGGAACCGCTCCGCTCTCAGCCTGCGGGCTGTGGATCTCGAACCCGTAGTGGGCACAAACGGCCTGCCATTCGCAGCACCCTACTCCAGCTGGGATTCGTCCAGGCCGAAGTAGTGACCGACCTCGTGCAGGACCGTAAGGCGAACCTCGTTTTCGATCTCGTTGTCGATGCTGCAGACGCGCTCGATGGGGCCCTTGAATATGGTGATCTGGTCGGGCAGCATGACGTCATCGGACGAGCGGTGAGTGAGCGGTATTCCCTCGTAGAGTCCCAGCGTATCGGGAATGTCCTCCGGAGGCTCGTCCTCGATCAGCACCGCCACGTTATCGAGGCGAGCCTCGAACTCGGGAGGCAGACCTGCCAGC
>JBLRXG010000023.1:0-11523 GCA_047920855.1 Dehalococcoidia bacterium
CCCCGACCCGGCGGACAGGTGGCTGTTCCTGCTGTTGGAGGCAGGGCAGGCAGACCGCACAGAGCGATTAGAGGAAACAGGACACGGCCTGGAGAGGGCCGGAAAGGAGGTGAACGCAGACGACAGGTAATGGACCGAGTATGAATGAGCACAGTAATCATGCAAGAAAGGAGGATCAAGATAATGAAGAAGAGAGCGACTGAGATAGGGCGACGGATGTTGCCTGTGCTGCTGGTGGGCAGCTTGCTGGCCATGTGGGCCGGCGCGTTGCCGGTGGCCGCCGACACCCCGCCTAACCCCGTCCGGATTCTGCCGGCCACGGTGGCGCCGGGTGAGGAGTTCGAGGTGACTGTGACCGTCACCGCGCCGTGCGATCATTATAGCCCTGCATTTGTCGACACACCGCCGGCGGGCTGGAGCGTGAGCGTCGAAGAGACCTGGTGTACGCCCCGAGCAGACTGGAGTGGTACGGAGGACGGCAACGCGAATTATGAGTGGAATGGCGAGGGCTATGGTGTGGATACGCTGTTCACAGGAGTCTACAAGGTGCACGTGCCTGCTGATGCCCAGCCCGGCGAGTACATGTTCTCCGGTGTTTTCGGTGGGTGGTGCGACAATGAAACTCAGCCTCAGGAAGCCATCGGCGGCGATAGCCATGTGACCATTCTGCCGCCGACAAGCGGCGAAGTTGGCCTCAGGGCCCGCACTCCCCCCGCAACGGGCTCCATGAAGCTGATCAAGCTGTTTGTTCCCGACGAAGCTGAATACCCACACGACGAGATAGCGGTGCAGGTAACCGGCCCGGATGACTTCGACGAGACCTATACGCTTACGCGTGGGGAAAGCTGGGAGAAGACGATACCCGGCCTTGAGGTCGGTACCTACTCGGTGCAAGAGCTTACCGTTGTACCGGGCTGGATACCCTCGTACAGTCCGGAGGGCCGTCAGCTTACCGTGGTGGCTGGAACCGAACCCGGGCCGGACGCAACGATGACCATCACCAACACTTACAGCGTTATCGGGATCAGCGTCTCACCGTCCGAGATAAACTGGGAGGTGGTTACGCCTGGTGTTATCCATTTTGGCGCCCATATTACCGTGACCAATACTGGTACCCTGAATATAGATGTCAGTGCTGAACTTACTGCCGATACGAAGTACGATGTCGACAGCTACTTCTACACCAGGGCACTGCAGCTCAACAATGAGTTCAGCGACCGGCACAGCACCCCGACCGAGTTCGGCGCATGGACGGCGATGGACCTCGGGCTCGTCAACATGGCACCCGCTGACTCGCCAGAGGTGACCACGGCGGTGGACTGCCCCTCAGAGATGTTCGCGGACACGGAGTACACGGGCACCCTGGTGTTCTGGGCCGTGGAATCAGGCGGCTGAAGTAGCTGAATCGGTGCAGGACGGAGTTGGAGGAAGCCGTCCTGCACGCGGCAAAGGAGGGCTATAGGTGAAGAAGGTAATTGCCCTGGTGGTGGCCGTGGTCCTGATCGGCTTGTATGCCGTTCCTGTGACGGCGCAGTCGCTGCAACTGAGCCCGGCCTCCGTGCAGGTGGACGTCCCTGCCGGCGGCAGCAGCGAGGTGGAGTTCTACGTCTTCAGCTTCACAGGAGAGCTCGAGATAGACCTCGAGAACATACCGCTGACTGTGGAGCCGGAGAAAATCTCGGTCAATGCCACCGCCGAGGGCACCAGGGTAGTGCTGACCCTGTACGGCGACGAGTCGCATGGCTCTGAAACATACGAGGGCTATATACGGTTCCTGGTCAGAGGCGGCGGCATGGTGGCCATGGGGATAAAGGTCAGGGCCACCGTCAACCACATAGCGGAAGAAGCGGCCTTTCCTGCCATACCCCTGGTGATCGGGATCGTCGCCGCTGCGGCTGCAGCGGCAGTTGTATTGCTGAGAAGGCGAAGATCCCGGCGGTCGTCCGTCTAAGCCTGGATCTCGATGTGGCCGACAATAGGAGGTATCATCGGTGGGGTTCTTATCGGGTTGCTGGCCCGGTTCTTCGTCAGGCGGAGGAAGAAGAGGTACTGGATCGAACCCCGGTGGGAGCTTCGGCCTCGACTCGTCCCTTCCGGGCGGAGGCCGGAGTGGCGGGTCCTGTGTGCGGCCACCGCCACGAGATCTCTTCAGGTCCGGCGCCCTTCGCAATGACGAGAGGAGATGTGTGGAGAGAGAGGCGGGGCGCTCATTGGAGGGTGATATTGTCTATCAGCCTGGTCTTGCCTATCCAGACGGCCAGCGAGGCCAGCGCCGGGCGGTCGATGACGTGCAGTTCCTCCAGTGTCTCGGCATCGGCGATGCTGACGTAGTCGATCTGTGCCAGAGGTTGCTCTTCGATGAGCAGGGTCATACGGCGGCGGATTTCGCCGGCATCGGTCTGGCCTTCGTTGCGCAGCTGACCGGCCAGAGTGAGGGCCCTGAACAAGACCGTGGCAGCGCGTCGCTCTTGAGGACCGAGCCGGACGTTGCGGCTGCTCATAGCCAGGCCGTCGCCCTCCCTGACGGTGGGAGCCGCTATGATCTGCACGTCCATGTTGAGGTCGCTGACCATACGCCTGATCACCAGAACCTGCTGGGCGTCCTTCTGTCCGAAGTATGCCCTGGCCGGCCGGACGATGTTGAAGAGCCCGGCCACTATGGTGGCCACCCCTCTGAAGTGGCCGGGGCGGGCTGCGCCCTCGAGCCGCTCCGATATGCCTCCAACCTCGATCCAGCTGCTGAATCCGGGCGGGTACATATCGGCATCGGAGGGGACGAAGACGATGTCCGTATTCTCCTTTCGCAGTAGCTCAAGGTCGCGGTCAAGGTCGCGTGGATAGCCGGCCAGGTCCTCTCTCTGACCAAACTGCGACGGGTTGACATAGATGCTGACGATGACAGCCGGGTTCTCGGCCCGGGCCTGCCTGACCAGGGCGAGATGTCCCTCGTGAAGATAGCCCATCGTGGGAACGAAGCCCACGTCGCCGCCGAGTTGCTTTCTCAAGGCGGTCATCTCGGCGATGGTCCTGGCCAGTCTCATCGGGATTGCTTCGGTTCGCTTGCAGTTACACCAGGGTCGCCCGCGATGACATCAACGCCGCTTTCAGCCTTCAACCGGGCGACGACCTCTGCGTCCATGGTAAAGCTGTGTTCTTCAGTGGGGAAGGCCAGCGACCTGACTTCCGAAATGTAGCCGGTGATGGCGTTCTTCATCTCGCCGGCGAGCCTGGCATACTGCTTCGCATGCCTGGGCACGAAATCGGTGTAGAGGCCGAGGATATCGCTGATCACCTGTACCTGTCCGTCGCATGCGGGCCCGGCGCCGATGCCGATCGTGGGAATCGCCAGCCTTTCGGTAATCAACCCTGAGAGGGGTGCAGGCGTGCACTCGAGGACTATGGCGAACGCGCCCGCTTCCTCCAGGATGAGGGCATCTTTCAGCAGCCTGCTTGCCTCCGTGACCACCCTGCCCTGTGCCTTGAACCCTCCCAGTTGATGTATCGACTGAGGGGTCAGTCCGATGTGCCCCATGACGGGAATGCCGCACCTGACAAGGCGTCTCACCTGTTCGGCGACCACCTCGCCGCCTTCCAGCTTGACGGCCTGCGCGCCGCCCTCCTGGATGAACCTGGTAGCATTGGACAGGGCATCGGGAAGGCTTATATGGTAGGTCATGAAGGGCATGTCGCCTACGACCAGCGCCTTCTTAGCACCTCTCACTACCGCCTTCGTATGATGAAGCATATCCTCCATGGTCACCGGGATGGTCGACTCGTAGCCCAGCATCACCATCCCCAGGCTGTCGCCGACCAGTATCATGGGCACGCCCGCTTCGTCGACCGTCCTCGCCGTCACATAGTCGTAAGCGGTGAGCATGGGGATCTTCTCCTTCCTCTGCTTCATCTGCTTTATGTCGGTTATGGTAACTCGCATCTGGCCTCCTTTGTTCTGGTTCCTGCGTGCCGGCTCATACATCGCGACGAGTGATAATGGTTAAGCTCAACTAACATATTGAGATCGGAATCACAACTACTGAGAGAAGTATTGGACTGAGATACTGAGAGAACCGGCATTCGCATCTGCCTGTCTGAACCCCGTTCCATGATGTCGTCGGGGCCCCCTGTCCAGGATGTGTCAGCGCATGTGGATTCGCCCCTCGCCTCACAGTCCTTCAGCGTTCGCCGTCCGGTGAAGTGCCGCCACGGGTGAGGGCTCGGGGATCCTGTTCTGTCTGTCGACAAGCACTATGGCGGGCCTCATTTTCACAGCTTCATCATCGGGAACGCTACAGTAAGAGACGATGATCACCAGGTCGCCCTTCATAGCCAGCCTGGCTGCAGCACCGTTGATACCGATGACCCCGGAATCACGCTCACCTTCGATGGCATAGGTGCTGAACCTGGCTCCGTTGTTGATGTTGAGCACGTCTACCTGTTCAAAGGGCAGGATATCGGCGGCTTCCATCAGGGACCTGTCGATGCTGATACTGCCCTCGTAGTCCAGGTCGACTTCGGTTACCACGGCCCGGTGGATCTTGCTCTTAAGCATTGTTCTCATTCTCTGTCTCCCCTCCAGTCATAGAAGTGATTCGGTCTCCGGCTGATATTGTGAAGCTAGCTCTGTCGGGGCGTTAAGGGTCCCCTACTGCGCACCTGTCCCGGCCTTCCGCTGCCAGAACGGCTAGATCCGAGCCTATGTGCCCGCACTGCCTGAGAACGCCGGCGGGCGCCGGACTCGTAGCGCTGGAGCAGAGCCCTCAAGTTCTCCGCTTTCTCCTCATCGATTCGGCCTTTGGCCAGGGCAATCGGAATAGTCTGGAGCCCCAGTTCGCTGTAGACAGCAAGCAACGAGCTATCTCTGGCCTGCAGGGCCTTCAAGTGGCGCTCTATCGTGTCGATGTCCCCCCGGGCAATAGGACCGGTAAGACATCCGAGCAATCCAAGTCTACCGATATTGTTCACGGTCCCCTGCAACAAGGGGAGCAGGGCCCTGGTCGCGTCTTCCTGCGATACTCCGAAGTCATGCCAGAGATCGAGTGCCAGCTTGACCTGGGTTACCATGTAGTTACAGGCAAGAACCGCTGCCGTGTGGTAAAGCACCTTGTCGCCGGGCTTGAGCCGCACCGCACTGCCGTTCAGCAGAACCGTTAGCTGCTTGAGGGTGGCAAGGAGCGGCTCTTCGGCCTCCAGGGCGAAGGCAGAGCCGGGCAGGTTCTGTATGGCCTGGTCGACGTTGGCGAAGGTCTGCAAGGGGTGGAACGAACCGACTCTTGCTCCCCGTTGCTCTGCGTGCTCCAGGATATCCACCGAGTGGGCTCCGCTGCAATGAACTACGCTATGCCCCGCTTGCCATTCGACTTCACGGCATACACCGGCGATGGCGTCGTCAGGGGTGGTGATGAAGACGAGTTGGGCAGCATCGGCGACCTCCCGGGCTGTCTGGCAGACGTGGCATTCCGGAACCAGCCCGGTGAGCCTCTGCGCGGAGGACGGGGTCCTGCTGTAGACGGCCACCACGGGCCATCTCTTCTGAGAGAGCCTTACTGCCAGGGCCGTTCCTGTGGTCCCGGCGCCTATGAAACCTGTCTTCAGCATCTGTCCACGCTCATAGCTGCAGGCATGCTCGAACTACCGGGAGGCAGGCAATGGCCAAGAATGACTAAGCCTCCCGGTCTGACCGAGAGGCAAAACAGGACACCTTCTTCGTCCGTCTCGGTCATTGCCGATCCAAGCGGAGCCTTCAGCTACTGAGTTCTCCAGCTCACCGCCCGAGGGTCGGTGGCTTACTCTAATGGTAGTATATTCCCAGTACGTTGTCAATATTGCAGGCAGTGATATAATGGTATTGTAAGCTGGATATGCTGGAGGCCCCGGGTTCCCGGAGCCCTTTCTGAGAAGCTCGCAGAGCGCGATACCGGGAGCCTGGCCGGAGGAGGTGTTAGCAGTGATTGAGAGCAGGAGTTCTTTCCAAGGCAGTCAACGGAGTGGAACAAGGAGGTTCGAGAACAGATGGAACGCAAGCTAAGGGTGACAAGGCAAGCATTCCTGGCCGTGCTGCTGGCCCTGGGTCTGAGCCTGGTGCCGGCGACACCGGCAGCCGCAGCTGATCTGCCCACCGTCTCCCCTGAGACAGCCGATTACGACCTAGATGACCGTGCCGAGTTGCTCTTTACCTTCGAACTCGGTGTGGCCACCAGTATTGTGAAGGTCACGGATGACGTCGGCAATCTAACGCGGGGTCTGAGTTATGACTATATAGTACTGGAGAAGCATCTTATCATACTGAACAAGTACCTCAACGCCAAGCTCAAGGATATCGGACATCAGGTGACGCTGATCGTCCACTTCGATGTCGGGGCCGTGGTCCTGACGATCACGGCGATTGGATCTCCGCCCAGCATCGACCCGCTGAGCGCGGAATACGATCTGGATGATGCCGGGAATGTCTCAACGACCATCATCTGGGGCGCTGCAGACAAAGTGGAGCTGGTAATGGACGATGAGGGAGGGACACTGAGGTCGAATATAGACTATCAGGTCGTCCCGATTACTGCATACAGGGCAGAGTTGCGGGTCTCGCACACCAACTACCTCAGACACGCGCTCAAGGATATCGGCGACAGCCTGGAACTGACGATTATGTTCAACCGCGGTGCCCCCGTGACATTCGACATCGCGGCGATCGGGACTCATCCCACTGTCCAGCACGAGACGAGGGAGTACAGCCTGGATGCTCCTGCTAACGTAACAAACACGATCACATATGGCGCTGCCACCACAGTGGTGTCGGTCAAGGACGACGAGGGCAGGACTCTGACAAGGCCTGCCCAGTACACTTTCACCTCTGTCGGTGACGGCAAGGCAGCGCTCACCATCTCGCACTGGAACTATCTGAGAAACGTGCTCGAGGACATCGGTGATAGCGTGCAGTTGACCATCGAGTGCGACCGCGGCGACCCTGTCACTTTCCAGATGGTAGCGGGTGGAACTCAACCCTCTGTCTCTCCGACAACAGCAGACTATGATCTCACATCTCCGGGTCATGTGCAGACCACCATCACGTGGGGCGCTGCCGGTGGGGTGGCTTCCATTACGGGTAATGGAAGCCCTCTGGCGGCTGCCAGCCACTATACCGTGGGCGCGACGGTGGGTGGGCAGGCAACGCTGACAGTCCTGAATGGTTACCTGGCCGGCAAGCTCACAGATATCGGTGACACGGTGGTACTGACCGTCGCCTTTGATGTGGGTGCAGACGCCACCTTTACCATTAGCGCCGCCGGAGTCCATCCCACGATCGCTCCGACATCAGCTGAATACGACCTGGATGATCCGCAAAACGTGCAGACCACCATCACGTGGGGCGCCGCTACGGGGGTGGATTCGATCACGGGTAACGGAAGCCTTCTGACGGCTGGCAGCCACTATACCGTGGGCGCGACCGTGGCCGGGCAGGCGACGCTTACCATTCTGAATGACTACCTGGCCGACAGGCTCACAGATATCGACCAGACGGTGGCACTGACCATCGCCTTTGATGTCGGTGCGGATGTCACATTCACCATCAAGGCGGGTGGAGTCCACCCCACAATCTCCCCCGCATCAGCTGAATACGACCTGGACAACAGACAGGACATCGAGACCACCGTCACGTGGGAGACGGCCAGCAGTATAAACCGCATCAGGGACGGTGACGGGTATGAATTGTCCAGGCCTGCCGACTACGTTGTGACCGATATCGGTGGGGGTCAAGCAAGGCTGACGGTCCGTGACTCGTACCTGCGCGGCAAGCTTAACGATGTGGGAGCCACGCTGAACCTCACCATCGACTTCGACTACGGTGTCGATCGAGTTTTCGCCATCACGGCCACAGGAGTCAGGCCGTCCATCTCTCCGGCGTCGCGCGTGTTTGACTACGACTCCCCGGATCATCTTCGAACGACCGTCACGTGGGGAAGCGCCTCCAGGATAGAGTCGATCGTGGACGGCGGCGGATATGAGCTGGTGAAGAACATCGACTACAGCTTTGATGATGCGACTAGAGTGCTGACGATAAGGGAGTCCTTCATCAAGGAAACGAAGCGCATGGATATCGGAGACAGCCTGCGACTGACCATCGACTTCGATGTCAATGATGCCACCTTTGACATCACCGCAACTGGAACCCATCCCTCTATCGCTCCGCCGAGGGCCGAATACGATATCATCGATCAGCCTAACGTGACGACCACCATTACCTGGGGCTCGGCCACACAGGTAGACTCGATCGTGGATGGTGATGGATACACTCTGCGTAAAGGCGTCGACTATGAGGTGGTTGATATCGACGGGGCATATGCGAATCTGGTCATCTATGGCCGGGGCGGTGACTATCTGTCACGTAAGCTCAGGAACTTCAGGCAGCAGGTAGAGCTGACCGTCGGCTTCAACGTCGGTAACGATGGCACCTTTACCGTTAGTGCGCTCAACCCGTGCTTCATCGCCACTGCAGCCTACGGCAGCCCGATGGCAGAGGAGATAGCAGTTCTTCGGGAGTTCAGGGACAAATGCATGTTGACCAACCCTGTGGGGCAGGTCCTGGTAGATCTCTACTACAGGAACAGCCCGCCGATAGCTCAGTTCATTACCGAGCATCAGAGCCTGAGGCCGATAGTGAGGGGTGCGCTGTTGCCTGCTGTGGCCATGAGTTCAGTAGCTGTGAACCCCGCTCTGGCTGAGGGGATGGCGATAGTCGGCCTGCTGGCGCTGGCTGCGGCGGCGCTGGCTGTGTGGACGATCAGGCGACGGGGCAGACGTCCAGAGTATAGGTAATGAGATAGATGGGGTGGAGCCGGTGGAGGTGAAGGCAGGCTCACCCCGCCGTTTCCCTGGCTGTTTGCTGTGTCAGGCCGTGTAGCCGGACAGGCCTGGTGATCGACTGCTCTCCGTTCCTTCCCGGCTGCAGAACCTGATGACCTCGGCGAAGTTGTTTATCCTGGTGAGGTTTGTGCTTTCGGCGAATCCATCGTAGGTGAGGTTGATCCAGGGCTTGTGGTAGAGATCGCTGAACTTCTCAGACAGGGCGGCGACGATCCCTCCGGGCATACAGCCGTGGGGCATCACCGAGATCACGCCGGCGAAACTGGGATTCTTCATCCAGTCGATGCCCGCTCCTATGCTCAGCACGGCCTCGCTACCGCATTTCGGCGAAAGCCAGTGACTCGTCTCCGCCAGCAGGTCCTCTATCGACGGCTCTCTGCCGTCAGGGCCGAGCAAGTTGTGGAAGTGCCTGGCCACGGCGTGGTCATCATGTTCCCAGACACGCTTAACAATGTAGCTGAGCAGTGCCTTGATGATCTTCCGGTCTCTGACGGCATCCTCGACATGCCGGTAGGCGATGTACTTCATCCATTCGCCCATCGGTGAGACGACGACCTCCAGTCCGGCCCGCTCACATTCCCTGACAAGATCCTGGTTGGCGAACCTGTTGGAACGCAGGAAGATCTCGCCGTTGATGCCGACGAGCGGGTTGCGGGGCAGATCAGGGTGAATCAGAGCCTTGAAGTCCGGGGTTGCGCGCTGCAGCAGGTCCTTGAAGCTCTCTTTCTTGCGGACGCGATCTACGATTCTGGCAACGTATTCATCGAACATCGTGTCGGCGGCACCTTGCTGTCTTTCATAGGGGCGGGTGCGCCAGAGCAGCCTCTGGAGGTAGTCTATAGCGACGCATCCCTTCCAGGCAAGACGCGCGAAGCGGGGACTAATGTCCGTGTCGCGATAGGCGTTGTTGGATACGGTCGTTCGTATGGGAAGGTCGATGCCCACGTCCTTGAGTATCCTGCGCTGTTCCAGCGCATACTTACCGAAGCGGCACGGGCCATATGCGCTGGCCATTACCGCCTCGACGTTCTTCAGTCCGGCACCATCCTCGTAGCTGAAGCGAAGAAAGTCGCCCAGGGTCACCCTATAGGGCAGGCACTCCACCCCTGATGTCAGCTTGTCGGCGTACAACAGGTTGCGTTCGTCCGGCTCAGGCAGCACGAATGCCCTCACGCCGCTGCCCTCCAGAAGAGCGGCCACGAGCTCGATATGCGGCGCCATCCTCGGTATGATGAAGGTCTTCGTGGTATCGATGACCGTGGATGCCGAACGGTATATGTCCTGGGGGGGCACTATGTGGGGTCTGGCGGCGTTGGCGAACCCAGTGATAGTGTCTACGTATGCTTCGAGGCGTGTAACGATCCCGGCCTCAGCGGCATGCTCATCTATCTCAAGCTGTCCCAGGGGTTTGCCGCCCATGATGTCCTCGACGGTATGCAGGATGAAGGAGTTGGGGCCGCATCCGAAGTTGGTCAGCCACAGTCCATAAAGCTGCGGATCCGCCGCGATGATGGCAGAGGCGGCTATGAACTTGTTCTCATATAGCCAGTAGGGCCGATCTGAATAGTCCCCGGGGTTGATCGACTCTATAGGCAGGAAGTCAAGGGGTACGGGCACAACCCCGAGTTGAGAGAGCTTCTCCGCTATGCCAAGGTTCGCGCCCGCATCCTGGTACATGTAGGACCTGGCCAGGAGAACCACCCCCAGTTTCCCGCTCTCACGAAGTTGCTGGAGCACTTCTCTGCCCAGCTTGGCACGGTCGGCCTCGAATTGGCGCTGGGACTCTATACCGGCGAGCGCTGCCTCTCTTCCCTTCCGTCTGGTGAAGCCCATCCTGACCGCGGCATCGGCAAAGTTGTTTACGACATCGGCATCACCGCGGCTGAAGTCGATGACGGGTATCAGGATTCGGTCATGCAGGTCGACTGTCTGCCGGATTATGAAGGGGGAGGCCTGAACCAAAGGACAGGAATACTTCTGGTTGGCGTCGTCGTCCTTCTTGCCTAATCGTATGGCACAAGGATAGAGAAGGTAGTCCGCGTCTTTGAGCATGGCGGCGTGTCCGTGGAGCAGCTTCACGGGGAAACAGCTATCAGTGTAGCTTAACTCCACTGCCTTCTGTGTGATCTCGTGGGTGGTCTGGCCGGAGAGGACTACCCTCGCGTCAAGCGCATTCAGAAATCCGATCATCAGCGGAGCGTAGTCGTATACCAGCAGCGCTCTGGGGATTCCCACCACGGGTCCCGAGCCCGAGTCCTTCCTGTATTCCCGCAGGAGCAGGTGCTCTCGCCTGTCGAAGAACGTCTCTGTCCTGGCGTGGCTGGCAATGGCATCATATTTGTCGCAGCGGCTGCCGTAGTATGTGGATTCGGAGTCGGGCATCTCCATGCGGGTGATAGTACAGTTGTTGTCGCATGCTTTGCACACGAATGTCGTGAGCTTACACTCCCTGTCCACTACCTCCTGGAAGCCGAAGAACCCCGACTTCCGACCGTGCGTGACTTCTCTGGCGAGCAGGGCCGCGCCTATAGCACCGCTGACCTCCTTGTGATCGGCCACAGTGAGAGTTCTGCCCTCCAATTGCTGGTGAAAGGCGGCGACAACCGCCTTGTTGTAGAAGACCGCCCCGGTCAGGATAACCTTGTCGCCCAGCTTTCGGTGCTCGAC
>JBLRXG010000024.1:0-11518 GCA_047920855.1 Dehalococcoidia bacterium
GGGTTCATGTCGATTCAAGGAGAGCTTGCCATCGAGCAGAGGATACCCTTTGCTCTCCAGGAAAGTCTCCGCAGCAAGGAGCCCGACGAAGAGTATCCCCTCCCTGGTGTTATTGAGGAGATGCAGGAATTCGGAAGGAAGCAGCAGTGGGATGAATCCTTCTCTTTCATCCTCTTCGTGGCCATCGTTGATGACAGGTGTGTTATGGGTGGTCTCTACGATGAAGAGAAAGGTGCCATCCTTGTGAAGGGGGATAGGCTTCTTCTGCATGGAGACGAGTCGCTCTATTGGGATCTGAAGTTGCTTTGCGAGCGTTTCGAGAAGCTGGGAAAACCAGCCATCTCTGACTGGCAGTTAGAGTTCTTCCCTCGCGATGCTGGTGCGCAGATCCTTGAGGAGGAACGAGGCTGGGTCATCGTACGCAAGTTCTCGACGGAGACTGTCAGACTGGCCTGAGATGAGCCTACTGCTGTCAAAGAGTGTCTGCACAACATGTTGAGCGGATGATCGGAAGCATTTCTGGCTCCAGAATGGAGACACGTCGGCTTTCTCTGATAAGACGCGCTGGAGGGTGCCCGAAGCTATGGAGCGGATGACTGATCTCGAAGCGTGCCGGCATGGGCGGGGAAGTAGGGACATCACTGCGCTGTTTGGCCTAGGCGATGTCCGTCTTCAGCGCGTCGTGGTCGGGCAGCAGGTCTTCCGCCCGGCGAACCGCAGGAACAAGGTATCCGGCGAGGCCCACCAGCGCGCTGAGGATCCCTGCAAACACAAACATCAGGGACATCCCCGATCCCGATCCGGAGCCCACGAGCGGTTCGAAAACCCTGGCGAGCGTGCCCCCAGGAGCCATGCCCGGCTCGAAGACGACGTCCGCCAGGCGTCCTCCCAGGATCATGGCAAACGGCGCGCTGATCTGCGCGATGAGGCGCCGGGTGGCAAACACCTTACCCTGGATGTCAGGAGGAACCTTGGACTGCCATATCGCCTGGTTCGATCCATTCACGAGCGGAATGAAGAACATGATGAGAAACCCACCCAATCCCCATGACCAGGCGGCGCGCCCCAGCCCGATGACGACCTGCCCCAGCAGACTGGACAGTATCATGCCCAGCAGGACACCGTGAATCCGCCTCTTCGGACCTCCCCAACTGGCGATTGCGAGTCCGCCGACGACTCCCCCTATGTTGAGCATCATCATGGTGATCCCGAGGATGACTTTGTTGTCTCCCGTCCGAGCCAACACCATCGGCGCAAAGAGGATCATAGCCAGCGTTCCGGTCAGGTTGATTGAGAAGAAGACGAGCTGCAGACCGAGCAGACTGGGATTAGTGCCGATGTAGCGAAAGCCGAAGATCGACTCTCGCAGAAGTCCTCCACGGCTGGCGCGTCCGACAGCCGTCTCTGCAGGACTGGGGATGAATACGAACAGCAGGGTGCCTACGGCAAACACAAAGGTGGCGATGTCTATGATCATTATCCCGCTGATTCCCAAGAGCGAGATCAAGGCGCCCGCCAGGGCAGGGGCGATAATGCCGGAGGCCGATCCCACCATTCCGAGCATGGCGTTAGCCCGCGTGTAGTGCCTCTTATCCACCATCGTAGAGATCGCCGCGGAGTAGGCCGGAAACTGGAATGATTCGAACGCGCTGGCGAAGAAGCCGGCGGCGTACAGATGCCAGATAACCAGGTTGCCCGTCGAATAAAGGATGAGAATGGCCACCGTTGACAAGCCGGCAGCAACATCGCTGGCTATCATGAGAGTCTTCCTGTCGAACCGATCAACGATTGCGCCGGCGATGGGACTGAGAACAATGCCCGGAGCGAACGAGAACACACCTACCAGGGCCAGGGCAGTAGCCTCTCCCGTCTCCTGCCAGACCCAGATCGTGAGCGCGAAGCGCGTCATTCCTGATCCGAGTGTCGAGACGAACTGCCCCAGCCACACGATCGAGAAGCCGAGCATTCCAGAAGGCCGGCGGTTCGGTTGGCTCACCATCTCGGCTGCCAGTATACGCCTGGTAACAGCGCGCTGCACAACGCAACGATAGTCGAGCTACCGGATGTAACCTTGGCTCCGAAATATAGGGACACGTTCAATTCTGAACCACGTGTCGCCGCTCACTCTGGGTGACAACACAGGTGATTGGCCTTCAAGAAGTATGGGCTGTTACAGAAAAATGGACGTGTCCCTACCTTGGCTTGACACTCCGTAGCGCGCCGCTATACAGTAGATACCGCGCAGAGAACCACGGAGAGCAGGAGTAGAGACGGGGGCAACTTTCTAGGGAGAGAGCACCTGATGAGATTCAATGGGATTTGCCTCATATCCCAGGATGTGA
The DNA here is from genome assembly GCA_047920855.1 of Dehalococcoidia bacterium. GTDB lineage: Bacteria > Chloroflexota > Dehalococcoidia > GIF9 > AB-539-J10 > RBG-13-51-36. Next base: position 2,343 of record JBLRXG010000024.1, read on the forward strand.
GACGACTGCGGGAATTCTACGAGAGCGCTTTGCACGTCGAGGCAGAGGGAGATGATGTCCACGTCAAGCTTAAGACGCCAGGTGCCGTTCTCTCCATCTTCTCCGAATCGGGCATGGAAGGAATGGCTCCCGGTTCGATGAAGCACTATGGTCACGGCGGTTTCACAATCGAATTCGAGGTTGAGAACACAGACGAGGAATATAAGAGGCTGAAGAGCATGAACGTCCCTATAGTTAAGATGCCCACTACACAGCCGTGGGGACGTCGCTCTGTCTGGTTTCGAGATCCCGACGGCAATATTGTCAACTTCTTCCAGGACCTGTCCCGCTGACCGGCAACTGTCGATGCCCCCAGTTGATCATCCAATCGAGACAGGACTTATGGGAAAGAGAGGTATATGACATGGACCAACAACTGATCGGGATGTGCGGTGCTTACTGCGGAACTTGCGAGTGGAGGCCTAAGACCGATTGTCCCGGATGTCTCGCCCTGAGGGGCAAGATGTTCTGGGGCACGTGCGATGTCGCAAAGTGCGCAGTTGACAAGGGCCTCCAGCATTGCGGCCTGTGTCCTGAACTGCCGTGCACCACTCTGCAGGGGTACTTCGACAATCGGGAGCACGGCGACAACGGCGAGCGCCTTGCCAATCTACAGGCATGGGCACGCGGGGAGCAGATCTACAGGGAACTCACGCCGAAGACAGCGGCTTGACGATCCCATGCAGATGAGCGCTGAACACTGCAGTGTGTTCGGCGGCATACAATGGCGCTTAGGGAGGGATATATGATAACCAATCCTGTAATCGAAGCATTGATGAACAGGAAATCCGTAAGGAAGTACACCGACCGTAAGCTGAGCAAGGAGGAGTTGGAGACGATCGTTCGAGCGGGCCAGCAGGCACCCTTCGCCTCCCAGCTTTACAGTGCCCTGTACAGCACAGAGAAACCGATAGCGTTCGATGCTGCGATATGGTTCGTCATATGCGTTGACGTTCATAAGCTGGAAAGGTTCATGAAGGTACGGGGATGGGACATTGTCACCAACGACCTGACCCTGCTGCTAATGGGGATGCAGGATGCCTCATACATGGCACAGAATATGGTGATAGCTGCCGAGAGCCTCGGCATCGGATCTTGCTTCCTGGGGGCAGTGAGTTCCAGCGCCCCGAGAATCAGGGCGCTGAGCGAGAGGCTTGAATTGCCTGAGCGGGTCCTGCCTATGGTGGAACTAGTTTTGGGTTACCCTGACGAAGATTTCCCTCCCCGCCCGAGATACCCGCTCGCCTTCACTCTGTTTGAGGAAAGGTACCCTGAGTTGACTGACGACAACGTGAAGGAAGCGATGAAGGTGATGGACGACGGATACCTGCAGCAGCGATACTATAGGAAGCAGAACGTGAAGATACAGGTCGAAGACGGGAGACGCGACGACTATACCTTTGACAACTACAGCTGGACCGAGCATATATCAAGAAAGTGGGGACAGTGGGCCAGGTCGCCCGATGAACTGCTGGATGCCCTGAAGGACCGGGGCTTCTCTTTCGTGAGACAGGACGAGTGAAGTAATGAGACCGTCGGCGAAGGCTGCGACGCGACACAATAAGTAAGTAGATGCATGAAAACGAACAGAGGCAACAGGACTGGCCACCAAGAATGGTGGTGTGCGTCGGTACCGTTGTGCTGCAAGACAACCGTGCTCTGCTTGTCCGTCAGGCCAGGGGGCACGACCTCGCCGGGCGGTGGAGTATTCCCTGGGGCATCGTAGACCCAGATGAGACCCCTGAGGCAGCAGCCTTACGTGAGACCAGCGAGGAAGCCGCTATCAAGGCTGACATCGACGGCCTTCTGGGCATCCAGAATCTTCCGCGGCAGGGCTGGGTTGCCATAATCTTCCTCTGCCATCACCTGAGCGGTATACCTGCTCCGGACGGAGGTGTCGAGACAGACCGGGCTGCCTACTTCTCGTTAGAGGAACTCTCGGCTCTCAAGGAACCGATAGAGGAATGGTGCGTGTGGCTGGTCAGGAGAGTATTGCAGGGAGACTACCACTTGATCCCGCCCAAAGCGGACAATCCCTTTTGTCCTCGTCTGGCCTTCCTGTGACCAGTGTATATCCATGAGCCGGGTAGAAGATGAAGACAACAAAGAAGCTTTATGTCACTAACCGCGCCGAATGGCGTGCCTGGCTGGAGAGAACCACGATTCAGAGACGTGTGTATGCCTTGTCTTGTGCAAGAAACACACGGGTCGGCCCAGCATACCCTACGATGACGCTATTGAGGAGGCCTTGTGCTTCGGATGGATCGACGGCATCATCCGGAGGATCGACGACGAGAGATATGCCCAGAGGTTCACGCCACGCAGTGACGGCAGCAACTGGTCGGCGCCCAACAAGAAGCGAACTGCAACGATGATCCGGGAGGTCAAGATGACCGGGCCAGGAGCGGCGAAGCTCAGCGAGGAGAGATGATCACAGTCCGTGAGTTGAGAAGAGACGAACTCGAGCAGGTCTGGCAGATCGACCGCCGCGAGGTGATCGAGAACGTCTACTATCTCGAAGACGGCGTGCTGGTTCTCAGGCCCGAGTATTACGACATGCAGGGCTGGCCTTCCGGCGAAACCGATGCCAGCACCAGGCTATTCTACGATTGTTTCGACCGCGGCGGCTGGTTCTGCGGCCTATTTGACGCAGACAAGATCATCGGAGTTGTCATCCTCGAAGGTAGTTTCATCGGCAAGAACGGGGACCAGCTCCAGCTCAAATTCCTGCACATCAGCCGAGATTATCGGAGGAACGGGCTGGGCAGGCGGTTATTCGAGTTGGCCAGGGCAAAAGCCCGCCAGTCGGGCGCCCGTAGGATGTACATCTCGGCCACGCCATCGGAAAATAGGGTGAAATTCTACCTGGGCGTGGGTGCGGCTGTGACCGATGAGCCTGATCCCGATCTACTGGAGTTAGAGCCTGCAGATATCCACATGGAGTGCCTGACATAGATGGTTCGTCCGGTGAGAAGAGAATGAGTGTCAAGCCTCGGCGCTACAACAGAGCGAACGACTATGACCTCATCGATGCGTTCCTCATCTCTCATCACCAACCCAACAATGCGGACGGCAACTGGCTCGAGCCGGAATGGGAGTATATGCACTTCCACCCCGGACTGGACAGACCATCCCTGGGGAAGATCGGCATATGGGAGGCTGATGGCGAGATCGTAGCAGTTGCTCATTATGAACTGCATCTTGGCGAGGCCTTCTTCGAGTTCCATCCGGATTATCGTCACCTGCGCAAAGCCATGCTGGATTATGCGGAGGCCAATCTAACAGGAATATCAAAGAGGGACGGCCGTAAATACCTGTGTGCCTACGTCAACGACTTCGACGCCGGGTTCCGAGCCATGGTTGAATCCCGGGGCTACACGGACGATCCCGAGGGCGCACGTCCGCTCTATCGCTTCGACATTGTCGAGCCGTTCCCGCCCATCACGATACCCGACGGATTTCGACTAACGAGCCTGGCCGACGAATGCGACTGGGCCAAGGTCCATCGCGTCATGTGGAAGGGCTTCGACCACGGCGATGATCCTCCTATGAACGATGAAGAACTCGAAAGCCGTCGGCGCATGTTCGATACTCCCAAGGCGCGACGCGACCTGAAGATCGCAGTCGTGGCGCCGGCGGGCGAGCTTGTCTCCTTCTGCGGTATGTTCTACGAACCAACCCACCGGTATGCACTTGTCGAGCCGGTGGCCACCGATCCCGGGTATCGCCGCCTGGGACTGGGCAGAGCCGCCGTGATGGAAGGCATCAGGCGTTGTGGCGCACTGGGAGCAACGGTGGCCTATGTCGGAGCCGATCTGCAGTTCTACCAGGCCATGGGTTTCAGGAAAGCGTACAACACCCAACGCTGGCTGAAGTATTTTGACTGAGCGACTAGCGGAGCCAGCGGGCTTCCCCGGTAGGCTCGCGAGCGGACAGAGGCAGGCGCCCGATAAGCAAGCCCAAGGAGCTTCTGCATTCAGAAACCGCGGAGTGCCGGCCAGTTACCTACTATGGGTCGATAGGTGATGTGCGGTCACTCGGGGTATTCGCGAGGGGAGCAGATAAAGGCACCGCCTTGCAGGCGGTGCTGACGAAGGTGAATGTCCCCATTGACTGTGTGATGGCCATCGGCGATAATAACAACGACCTGCCGGTGTTCGGCTTTGCCGGGTACCGGGTAGCAATGGGAAACGCCACCGAGGACCTGAAACAGGCAGCGAATATCATTGCGCCCGCCAATCACGAAGAGAGGGTAGTCTGGGTATTAGAGCGATATTGTGTCACAATTGGAGTAGTTCATGAAGATAGGTAAGGAGTTGCATGCCAGGACTCGCACTGAGTGGCGTGCCTGGCTGGAGAAGAATCATGATACCGAACCAGAAGCCTGGATTGTCTTCTACAAGAAACACACCGGACAGCCCTGCATCTCTTACGATGACGCTGTCGAAGAGGCTTTGTGTTTCGGATGGATCGACGGTGTCCTCCAGAGAATCGACGATGAGACATATGCCCGGAGGTTCTCTCCACGCAGGGACGGCAGCAACTGGTCGGCTCTCAACAAGAGACGCGCTATGGACATGGTCCGACAGGGCAAGATGACCGAGGCGGGAGCAGCGAAGCTCAGCTTCTCGGACTTCGACGACGACTACGGCAGGACTCTCGAGCGCAAAGCCGAAGACCTCAGCATCCCCGAGTACTTCGAGCAGGCCTTGACTGGCAACCGGCAGGCGCATGACAATTTCACGAAGCTCGCTCCCTCATACCGGAAACGCTACCTGCTCTGGATAGCGGACGCCAGGACCGATGAAACGCGGAACAAGAGAGTGGCAGAGGCGATCCGGCTTCTGGCAGAGAACAAGAAACCGGGCATGAAGTGAGGACGGCGGGAAAACACACTCAGTGCGGAGAGCGAACCTGTCAGGCGATAGCCAGCATGGCGTCAGGCTGCAATGAAGTCGCCCTCTGCCGCCGGATTACCAAAGGAGAGTCTATCCATGAGCAGCACTGCCAGCGCCGATAGGATCGCCGCTGAAATCCACGAGCAACTGCAGGCTCTGCCCACACGGAACGCCCCGAGTGTGAATGCGGTAAGACGCGCGTTCTCGAGAAGTCTTCGCGGAGAGGACGGACGTCTTGTTCTGGAGGTCGCAAGGGCGCTTCGATTCCGGTATGGCTACCGGGTCGTTCCCTATGAGTTGATACTGGCGCACCCAGGAGCTTTCAAGATGCTTGATGAGCGAGAGCTAGAGCAACTGGGCCACGGCCTGGATAGCTGGGGGGCTGTGGACACCTTTGCACGCACCCTCTCAGGCCCGGCATGGCGTGATGGGCTGATCCAGGACGAGGTAATCCTCAAGTGGGCGCACAGCCCTGACAGGTGGTGGCGCCGGGCGGCCCTGGTTAGCACCGTGGCTCTCAATATGAGGTCGTATGGCGGCAGAGGAGATACTGCCCGCACGCTGAGGATCTGCGAGTTGCTTGTCGACGACCATGACGATATGGTCGAGAAGGCCCTGTCGTGGGCACTGCGTGAACTCGTGATACACGACGCGAGAGCGGTACAGGACTTCATCACCGAGTACGAGGGCAATTTGGGTTCAAGGGTGAAGCGCGAAGTGCGCAACAAGCTGAGGACCGGCCTGAAGTCCCCGAGGAGGAGAGCGGCCTAGGCGGTCTGTGCCTTGTCGTACAACCCGTCAGCGCACAGTGAAGATGCAGATGCAGGATGAAGTCGGGACGATAACCATAGAGGAGTACAACTCCGAGTGGCCGCGCATGTTCCGTGGTATCGCCTCCAGGATCAGGAATGCGATGGGCCCGACTGCCGTCCGCATCGACCATATCGGCTCGACCTCCGTTCCCGGGCTTGCCGCGAAGCCCATCATTGACATCCAGATATCGGTGGCATCGTTCGAGCCCATGGATACATACCGGCGCCCTCTAGAGGAGTTAGGCTTTGAGTACCGCGACAAGAATCCCGAACTGACCAAGCGCTACTTCAAGGAGCCACGGGGCGTCGCCGAACTCACCCATATCCATGTTCGTCGCGCAGGCTCGTTCTCAGAGCAGCTCAATCTTCTATTTCGGGACTACATGCGCTGCCATGCAGCCGAAGCTCTCGCCTACGCTGAACTGAAGTGCCGGCTCGCGCAGGAGTACATAGGCGATCGCCCCGGCTACACCGAGGCCAAGGATGCCTTCATCTGGAATATCATACGACGGGCGGACAGATGGGCCGCGGATACCGGGTGGCACCCGGAACCGTCCGATGCATAGACCTCCGCCGACAATGAGGCGCTCATGATCGTCCTCAACGGACTGTTACCGGCGCCACCAGGCGCATCAAGGAGAATGGATGCAGGAACTGATACATAGAATCGAGCAGGTGGCCGCGGAGACCGAGTTCTCGGGAGTTGTCTCGATATTCAGAGGCGATTCGACGGAGTTCAGCAAGGCATTCGGTTATCGAGATGTGAAGAACAGGCTGCCCAATACGACCGACACCAGATTCGGAATAGCCTCGGGAACCAAGCTGTTCACCGCATTGGGGATCGGCGTGCTCATCGATCAGGGACGCCTATCTCTGAGCACGACAGCGGGTGAGATCGACCGGGAGTACAGGGGATTTGTCGATGAGAGGGCTACGATTCTGCATCTGCTCACTCATACCTCGGGCATCTACGACTATTACGATGAAGAGGTCGAGCAAGACTTCGACCAACCTCCTCCCGGGATTCCGTGGGCCTCACTGCAGACACCGTCGGACTACTATCCCCTATTCAAGGGCAGAACGATGAACTTCCGTCCCGGAGAACGATACTCCTACTCCAACGGCGGATATGTGTTCCTGGGAATCCTGATCGAGAAGCTTGCGGGCGCGCTCTATCGAGACTTCGTTAGTGAGCATGTGCTGCTGCCGGCCAACATGCAGCAGTCCGGGTTCTATGCCTTCGATGATCTCCCGCCGAACACCGCAGACGGCTATCTCGAGGACAGGAAGACAACCAATATCTACCGGCTTCCGCCAAGGGGCGGAGGAGATGGGGGGATGTACACGACTACCGGTGATCTGCGGCTATTCTGGGACAGCCTGTTCTCGGGTAGAATCCTTTCAGGCCAGCTAACGGCAACCTACCTTGAGACACACCACAGGCGCGATGAAACACGCGGATATGGTTGTGGCGTGTACAAGCGTCTTGATGAAAGCATGTTCTGGATCGTGGGGAGCGATGCCGGAGTTGGTTTCGACTCCCGTTACATCGTGGCCGACAAACTGACTGTCAACATCCTATCTAATATAACGGACGGAGAAGAAGACATGAGAGAGGTCGTTCTCCGCCATCTTTAGGGGCTGGCATCCGCCGGCTGCCCGACGAGCGTGAAAAACGGGCGGGCGCGTAGTAAAATATGCGGAAACCTGACTGAACCTAGACTTGCCGGCTGTGCCCAGACAGCCCCAGGGACCGAGGATTAGATTATGAGTGAGACCAGCCCACAGCTTCCCGAAATACACTTCAGGCAGATCACGGCGGAAACGGTTGTCGAAATCTGCCGGCTCAGCGAGAGCCTGACTCCACAGCAGCGAAACATGGTTGCCGACAACGCCCTCTCCATCGCCCAGGCGCACTTCTCCGACAACGCCTGGATGCGTGCCATATATGCTGGCGACACTCCTATCGGCTTCATTATGACCCACACAGGCTCCGACTGTGACGACGGTATAGACTGTGCGGGCGTCTTTCTCTGGCGCTTCATGATCGCGAGCCCGTTTCAGGGCAAGGGATATGGCACAAAGGCAATGGAACTCCTATTGGATCATCTGCGCGCACAGGGAGCGACCGAGCTATACACCAGTTGCGGACAGGGTGAGGGCAGCCCCGAAGGCTTCTACAAGAAGCTCGGCTTTGTGGCAACCGGTGAATACTACGACGATGAAGTAGAACTGAGGCTTGTCTGGGACTGACATGAAACGAGAGATTCGCTATCAGGCTGCGATCATAAAGGATAACCATATCCTACTCATAAGGCATCAGGAATGCGCGACAGGGCGAAGCTACTGGCTTCTTCCCGGTGGCGGGCGTGAACCCGATGAGACAGAGGAGGCCTGCGTTCAGAGAGAGGCACAAGAAGAGACCGGACTTGAGGTCTCGGTCGAACGTCTTCTCCTGGATGAGGAGGATATCCCGTTTGAGATGTACTATAGGCGCCTCAAGACTTATTTGTGCAGAGTGATCAACGGAGACCCTCAGCCGGGTCATGACCCGGAGGTTGAATCAGCACAGCAGCATTCCATTGCCGAAGTACGCTGGTTCGGCCTTGGGGCATCGGTACAGTGGGACGATTCGATAACAGACGACGCTCTCATCTGCCCGCTACTGCAGCGGATTCGGGCGGTACTCGGTCACCTCTAGGGTAATCGAGAGTGCCCACCTCGCGCCTCGCAGGTAAGGTAACATGGACGACAGAACAAGATTCGCAGTGTGTGGCATCGACTGCATGAGCTGTAGTATACACCTGAGAACTGAGGAGGAGCTGGAGTACCAGAAGAGCCGCAACAGGGACCCGGACAAGGTCCGGTGTGATGGCTGCAGGTCCGACAGGAACGCTTGCCATTGGGGGAGAGATTGTGAGTTGCTGAAGTGCTGTCTGTATGAGAGAGAACTGGAGTTCTGCGGAGAATGCTCCGATTTTCCATGCGATAAGGTCACCGAATGGGCAGGAGAGTGGGAGCACCACAGGGCGGCAGTTGAGAAGATGAAAGAACTGAAAGCGCTGGGCAAGGATAGGTGGATAGAACAGAGGTTGATGGAGTGCAGCTGACATCCCCGGAATGGAGATGCAGATGGATTATGTAGACGGAAACAAAGAGGCCTGGGAAGAGGCGTTTGACAACAGGAGCGAGAACTGGTGTTCAGACGTTCTGACGCGTTATCGCTCGGAGGAGCTCCCCTTCATAGAACCGGCGCTGGCCAAGGAACTCCTCAAACTTGATCTCTCCGGAAAAGTCGCCGGGCAGTTCTGCTGCAACAACCCAGTCACCATATACACCTTCAGAAATCGCATAGGACGTTTCAATTTGTAATATTTGGTTTTGCTCTTCTGGATCACTAATAGTTACGTTGCCACCAACAGTCCCA
>JBLRXG010000025.1:0-11408 GCA_047920855.1 Dehalococcoidia bacterium
CAAAGAAGCGTGTACGTTTGTGCTCGTGATACATGTAGACGCAAGCGTGGGCCATAGCTGCCACCCACAACAAGCCGGCCACCAGGGCAAAGAATGCTCCCATGGGGACAACTGTGAGGGTGAGTGAGAACTCGGAGCCGAGCCTGATGGTACCCAGATCGAAGTGAAGGATAGTTCCTCCCATCACTTCAACACTGATAGCCAGTATTACAGCAAGAGTGGCTATCGCGGCCAGAAAGGCCACCAGATTTCTGAGCTTCTCGTTGCGATCGCCTATGGCCACGATGGTCCCGGCTGCTACGACCGGGATAAGGATCGCTAACAGGGGAAGCACGGAAGATGACTGCTCGACAATCGCTTCAGCGGACAAGACACATAACTCCTGCTTGATAGACTGAGTCTGTTGCCGCCAGGTCTACCGCTTCTTTACACTCACGACCCAATCGTCCGGCCCGCCTCGTTCATACTCCCACTCGAACTGATCCCTGTATTGGTCCTTAAGGCGATCGTACAAGGACCTGGGATCTCGGTCGGTGATAATCCTTAACGTCTCACCCAGTCTCAAAGCAGTCCACCGTTCAAGAAATTCCCTTTCCCTAAGGGCGTACTTGCTCTCCACATCCACACGTCTCAAGTCCAGATCACCGCTCCATAATGCTTTCTCCTCTGTCCTGATCAGTATTCCCCTGGCTATTGCCACAACCCCCCAGACCGCACATAGAAACGCTGCCAGTGTAATGCCGAGAACCAGAAACACAGCCGCTGCAACCAGGCCTGCCGCTCCTATGACGAAGGTCACCCCCCACGCTCTGATTCTGGACACATCGGCCCCGCAATCCGGACACTCGCCCTGGACAGTAAGCATCGCCGATCGGGGATTCTCCATCTGCTGCTTCTTCTTACACTTCGCACAATAGGCTTCAGCCATGATTCTCCTCCTTTCGCTGCCTCTCTACGCTCTCCTCAGGATCACCGTTCAACTCCTGCACTATGACGTTGAGAGCTTCCACAGAATGCATACTGCTCGCCGCTCCGGGTTGTATCCAAGTAACAGGAGACAGCGAGGATGCCTGCTTTCTGGTCTTCTGCCAGGCAGACCCGGCGGAGTCCCACATACCTGAGATTCGGGTCGTGACAAATGGCAGGAATGTACACACCACCTTCCGCCACCACCCCCAGAACGGTTTCATCCAGATAGCTGTTCACCTCCTGTTACCGCCTTGCCGATTCTGGTTGCTAGCAGTTGTCTCAGCTTGCTACTGCCAAGTATAACGACCGTCCGGCTGAACGGATAGAAGCGTTCACCCCAAAACGGAAGGGGAAATCACCGTAATTTCCGGCGATCGATGACTCATTTGCAGGAACGACGCGTTCGGCTAGTGGGAGGTAAGAAGCGACGCGGTCTGCCAGAACCCCCAGGCGATGGTGTCAGGCAGTCACAATGCCCTTGCGCAGAGCATACTTGAACAGGTCGAGGCGGTTGTGGATATCCAGCTTTGCCATCAGGTTGGTCTTGTGTCTCTCCACTGTCTTGCGACTGATGACCAGCATCTGGGCGATCTCATTAGTCGAGTGCCCCTCTGCCAGCAACTTCAGTATTTCTCTCTCGCGGTCGGTCAGTTGCTCGGATGTGTCGTTGCTACGTCCTGCTCTTGCCATCAGTCGATAGTCCTCAACCAGGAGTCTGGCTATGGATGGCGACAGAAAGGAATCGCCGCGGTACACGGAGCGAATGGCCGAGAGCAGTTCAGAAGCTGCCGCTGCTTTGCTGACAAAACCGCTGGCTCCAGCTTCAATGACAGGCAGCACATACTCCCTGTCTTCGTACTGGGTGAGTACTATCACCTTTGTCTCGGGGAACTTCCTGTGAATTCGGCGGGTTGCTTCCAGTCCATCCATAAGGGGCATGACGATGTCCATAAGCACTATGTCGGGCATAAGGCTGGCAACCATTTCCAGCGCTTCCCTGCCGTTGGTTGCCTCGCCTATTGCCTCTATATCGTCGGTGACCGCAAGCAGGGCGCAGACACCGTCGCGTACGATGGCATGGTCGTCAGTTACCAGTACTCTTATTCCTGCCATATGTGATGTCCTGCCCCACGGGGATCCTGGCCCAGAGAGTAGTCCCTTCCCCTATACTGGACTCCACACCGCTTGTGCCGCCCAGGAAGCCTATCCTCTCTCGCATGCTGAAGAGTCCGCGGCCCCGCCCGCTTTCCTCCACATCAGTGATCCTAGACACATCAAATCCCTGCCCGTCGTCGGTGATGTACAGTGAGAACCGATCCGGCTCGTAGACCAGCATCACTGAAGCATTCTGCGCCCTAGAATGCTCGGCGATATTGCCGACTGCCCCCTGAACAACTCTGAAGAGGGCAGCTTCCACGTCAGGGGGAAACCGCGTCTCAGTTCCTTTGACCCTGGTGATCACGTCTATGCCCAGTGGCTGAAGCCTGTCCTTGGCATGCTGACGGACCGCTGCGGCGAGTCCCAGCGTATCCAACACCACAGGGTGTAGATTTGAGACCACTCTGTTTACCTCCTTCTGCACCTCCAGTGTGAGCGCCTGGACCTTCTTCAGTCCGGAGAACAGTCTACGGTCCTGCTCACCCCTCTCGGATGACATCGCTATCAGCGCCTCCAACTGAAGCGCTATCCCGGACAGCGATTGACTGGTTTCATCATGCAGTTCGCGGGCGATCCTTCTCCGTTCCTCCTCCTCTGCTGCCATGTTCTGCCTCGCCAGCTTGCGTAGTCTTCCTCGCGCCTTTCTCAGCCGCTCGTGCAGTCTCGCCTGCTCGATGGCTATGCCAAGCTGGTCTGCTATGGAGTGCAGCAGATGCGCGTCTTCTTTGCTGAAACGATGCGGCAGATGACTGGCGACGTTCATCACCCCCAAAACGCTATCTCTTGCCCGGAGGGGTACACTTATGAATGCTCTCAGGCCTTCTGAGCCTATGAGGTCAAGCCGGGCAGCATCCGGGTTTGAGGAGATGTCCTCCAGCAGTGCTGCCCTGCCACTCCGGGCTACCTCGCCTGCAATGCCCTCGCCCAGCTTGAGGCGCATCTCTCTGGCATATTCGTCAGATAGCCCATGATAGACCACGTAGGATAAGGTCTGCCCTGCCTGATCCAGTACCATTACGCCTCCCACGGATCCGTTCATGATGGTGAGCACGTTATCGAGGCCGATCTTCAGAATGGCATCCAGTTCATGCAGGCCGCTGAGGGCCGCAGACACCCGACTCAGAGCGGCGAGGCTATTCTGATAGTGCTCTACACCGTTGTCAACCTGACCGGATAAAGCCGACCCGCCACTGGCTGAATCAGCCCTGTTGACTGCGTTACGGTCTTTCATGGGTGGTCGGTTCACTCAATCGGCTGCATTTTTCTGACTTCGGGTGCGGAAGCTACCCTGTTCTGTCACCACGAAAAAGACACGTGTCCCACTCAACAAGACTATAAGAAATGATCGCCTTTTGCAAGCTGTTGTGGCAGCTTCCACCCGTCTTGCTCCTCATCACACAAGCTCGCGAGACGCCTCAAGCAACCAGCTCTTCACAGGCTGACATCACATCAAATACAGCCGTCCGGTACAGAAGGCGACCGCGACCCAAAAAGAGTTATAATCCATTGTTCCCCCGAATGATCACAGGACTGCTAGGACGAGCCAGGACCCAGATTCCAGAGTTCTACCGCCGATTTGCACCCGATGTATGGGTCATGGCCGTCATAAGGCTCCTTACTGCGATCGGCTTCTCGATCTGCATGCCGTTTCTAGCCCTGCATCTTCATCAGGATCGGGGTGTTTCCATGACTCTGGCGGGGCTCATCCTCCTGGCAGGGGGACTCTGCGCAGCCGTGAGCCAGGCTATCGGCGGGGTGCTGTCGGATCGGTTTGGGCGGCGTCCTCTCTTGCTTGTGGCTGCCTCAGCAGGTGTATTCCTGTATGCGGGACTGGCTGTTCTCCTTGCGAGGTCGGCTCCGATATGGGCCATTACACTCATCTACATCGCCGGCCGGTCAATGCTCACCACAACACATCCTGTGATATCAGCCATGGTGGCTGATTTCGCCCCCAGAGAGAAACTCACGGAGGCATACGGAATACTCCGTATAGGGGCCAACATAGGCTGGGCGGCCGGTCCTGCCATAGGGGGCCACTTGCTCGAGTTTGTTCCCTACGCCTGGCTCTTCGCGATTCCGGCTGCGATGTGCGGGATCGCTTTCGTTATCGTGCTCTTCTTCATTCGCGAATCTTCATCCCGACCTGTCTACCCGGCAGGCATTCGCAGTTTCCTCCCGCCTGTCGAAAACCCTCCCTTCCTGGTTTTCACCCTGATTAGCCTTCTGCTCTTCATCGTAATGGGACAGATGGGCAGCACCCTGTCCATATCGACCGTCGACAGGTTTGGCTTTCTGGAGAGCCAGTACGGCTTCCTGCTCACGCTGAACGGACTCATAGTGATCTTCTTCCAGTATCCGATTACGCGTGTTCTGGCAAGGGTGTCGAAGTCCCGGGCTCTGGTGCTCGGTAGTCTGCTCTACTGCTTTGGATACGTGTCCTTCGGCTGGATCACCGGCTTCGGATGGGCACTCGCGGCGATGGCCGTCGTAACGGCGGGAGAGATCATACACACTCCGATAACCCTCGCTGTTACAGGAGAACTCTCTCCACCGGGACAGAGGGGTCAGTACATGGGGTTCTTCGGGTTAAGCGAGACCCTGGGCATAGCAGTGGCCCCACTGCTGGGAGGCATACTGCTTGATGCGTTCCCGTCTGATATGAGGATAGTGTGGGCACCGCTTGCCTCGATAGCTCTTGTCGCTGCAGTCGCGTACCGCTGGTGGGCACGCCGATATCGTCAGTAGTGCCATGGGGTCATTTATGGAGATACTAACTCTGCCTGTGAACGCCGAATCTCTGGAGGCCTACTCAACGGTGCCTATCAGCTTCGAGGTGAAGTCCAGGATGTCCGTCGCTCTGCTCCACGAGGGCCTAGGAGGTATCGTCCTCCACGAGGAAGAGGTGATACCGCCCTACGTAAAGGACTACGATGAAAACAAGGGGGAAGGGCCGATGCGCTGGCTTGAGAGCTTCAATACCTCCAACTGGGTCCTGTTCCTTGCCCGTGAGCAAGGAGTTCCGGTCGGCGGAGCGACCGTCGCCTTTCATACTCCCGAGGTTCATATGCTCCGCGGCAGGGAAGACATGTCCGTCCTGTGGGACATCAGGGTGCATCCCTCGCATCGGCGTTCCGGAGTAGGCACGGCACTGTTTGCCAAAGCAGCCGAATGGTCCAGGCAGAAGAACTGCAGGCACATGAAGATAGAGACCCAGAACGTCAATGTACCGGCCTGTTGTTTCTACGCCCGGCAGGGTTGCTTGCTGGGTGAGATCAACCGCTATGCATATAGTGAACCGCACCTGGCTCACGAGGTGATGCTTATCTGGTACCTCGACCTTTAGGAATCGGCGACTTCGCAGACCTGAAGAGCAAGATAGGGGTATCTCAATCCTCTCACGTCTTCTCGCAAGGATCCTGTACTCGAGTACGCTCTACAGCATCAGTTCAGCGCAGGCGTTGTCCGCCCGGAGGCAGAACAATCAGTTGTCTATCGAGTTCGGTGCGCAATCTGAAGGGGCCGGGCATCTCTACAGCGAGGAACCACCCAGCCCCTTCTGATTTCCGACAGGATGTGTGGTGGAGCTACTTGCCAATTCTGAAGACTTTGGTGCCGCAGGTCGGGCAGACGCCCTGTGTTGCAGGTCTCTTGTTCTTCATGACAATGCTCTTGGGGTTCTTGATTTCTTTCTTGGCACGGCACTTCATGCAGTATGCTTGCATCTGTATCCTCCTTTCTTCGTGCCAGATAGTAAGACATTCGAGTGCAACTTGTCAATAGCTGTGCCACGAGTACGCCCGGAATAGCTTTGATTTACATGCGAATTCGACCGCCATCAGAGTTCCCGGACCAGCAAGAAGACCATGCAACAGTGTAGTACAACACTTGCCAGGAGCCGGGTACAGTTGTACCATGAGTAACCAACCGCTGCTGGCAGTGCGCCTGAAGAATCACTTAATGAGTGACAATGTCTGGCTCGGCAGCCTGACGCATCCTCACGTGGCCCGGATCCCGGTTCCCTGAAACGGCTCACCGAACGGAGTGAACGCGGACACGTGCGGGGCTGTTCACCTCGAGAGCGGCTTATCCCAAGAACCCTATCAACTCGCGGCTGTGGCTGGGGTGGCGCAGCTTTGCCAGCGCCTCCTTCTCGATCTGCCGCACCCGTTCCTTGGTCAGGCGCAGTTCGGCGCCCACCTCCTTGAGAGTTCGGCTGCGCTCACCGTCGAGGCCGAATCTCAGTTCGAGAATGCGTCGCTCCCGGGGCAGCAGCGATTCCAGTGTCCTGTTCAGTTCTTCCTTCAGCATATTGGCGTCGGCCTCGTCCTCAGGCTGCACAGCCGTCCGGTCCGCGATGAAATCGCCCAATCGGGCACCCTCCTCTCCCACAGGTGTATCATAGGAGACAGGAGCACTCGAGCCGATCTTGAGCAGAGACTCCACCTTATCGGCCGGCAACCCTGTCTCAGAAGCCAGTTCGTCTTCAGTAGGCTGGCGACCCAGCTGCTGAACCAGTTTCGTCCTGACCCGCAGCAGCCTGGTCAGATCGTCAACAAGATAGCCGGGCAGTCGCACAACCCGTGATTGATCGTTGGCTGCCCTGTTGATCGCCTGCCAGATCCAGGGAACAGCGTAGGTGCTGAACCTGCATCCCCTGCGGTGATCGAATTTACGCACAGCATGCATCAACCCGATGTTGCCCTCCTGGATAAGATCGGATAGGGGGACTCCCCAACCCGTATGCTTTTTAGCCACGCCGACCACAAGACGCAGGTTTGCCCGGACCATACGATCGGTTGCCATTCGTGCCCTCTCCCTTATCCGGGCGAAGTGGTCGGCGATTTCCGGGCCATGTTTCTCCAGTTCTGCGGCGATCTCCGGGGCCTGCACAATCTCACCCAGTTCCGCCAGCGACTCGAAGTCCGGCAACCGCTCCAGGACATCCCAGGGTACAAGTCGGCTGGCAACCGAGAGTTCGACGATGGCTTTCTCGACCGCGTCCTGAGTCATACCGGTGAGTTCCGCGACGGCGGCTAAGAACTGAGGATCCACTTTGTTATCTATTGCACTCCTCAGGTCCGGGTGCCGGATCCTCTCCACTACGCGACTGGCGAGAGGGAGATCAACATGCCTGTAGAGGGCTTCAAAGAGCGTATGAGCCCCACCAACCCGCTCCAGCAATGCTACGAGCAACTCGATCGAGGAAGGCTGTACGCCATCTCCACCGATCACCTCACCCTCGAGCTCAGTTAGATACTTCGCCTCCTCTATCTGCCGGCTCAGCTCCCGCACCTCTTCATCAGCGAGCATCTTCGTGCGGCCAACATCGGCGAAATACAGACTCAACAGATTTTCGCCAAGATCGAGCCTCGCCCTGTCAGGAACAACCTCCGATTCATCCGAGCCTTCCTCCAGTCCAATCAACTCCCCGTCCAGCTCCGGATTCCCATCTCCGAAAGAGGCTCGTTCTCTGCCTTTGGCTTCCTCAAGGACACCTATCATCTGAAGCCTCCTTTCCGCTGTCTGCCACCATCAACCACCACGACACTCCCCTGCAGCGCACCCTCATTATACTCATGGGCACGCTCGATGTAAGCGACTTTTGTCTCACGGGCAGCCGTGATGTGCCATGCAGGGATGCAACAGGAATGGGATCAGAGCGCAGGCGGAGGGAGATGCTTCATGATGATCCTGCCCGGTCGCTATGACCTCTGGAAGACTATCTCGAAGGGGCAACTAATGGCCCCGGTGGGGCAGACCAGTTCGCAGTCTGCACACCAGTCGCATTGAACTGTCTGAACGACGACCACCACTTTACCGACTATGACCAGACCGTCCAGCCGGCATACACTTACACACAGACCACAACCCTTACACAGTTCCTCGTCGATAATAGGGGTTTCAGGCACTTCTTTCAGCCTCCATTGTGGCTATTATGGCAATGCTGTTACCATCTGTCTGTAACCTTTGTCTCAAGACGCCTCCATCATCTTCTGGAGCGCTTCCTCATCGATGATCACTATCCTGTTGCGATCCAATCTTATCACCCCCTCATCCGCCAATGCCTTCAGCGAGCGTCCCACTACCTCACGGACAGTGCCTGCCATGGCTGCCATCTCCTGCTGGGTCAGCCTCGGACCGGGGTCGCGGTCCCGTGCGGCGTGCTCCAGGAGGATTCTGGCAACCCTGCCGATGACATGCTTGAATGAAAGGTCCTCGACCAGACCGAGGAGATGACGGACTCTCCTAGCAAGCGTCACGACGACATTGACTGCTACACCCGGATGCTCCCGCAGTATGGATCTCATGTCATCGCCGGAGATACCGTAGAGAAGGACCGGCCCCATAGCGCGGGCACTGACCGGATTCGGTCCTCCATCAAAGACAGGAACATCATTGAATGACTCCCCAGGCCGCACGATGCTGATGATCTGTTCCTTCCCTTCAGCCGAAGTCTTGAACACCTTCACCACGCCGGAAGCGACAAGATAAAGACTGGTCGCACCCTCGCCCTCCAGCGAGATGATCTCCGCCCTGTCTGCTGTCTTCTGGAAGATACGATTTCCTATAGACGCCAACTGAGCAGTATCCAGCCCGCTGAAATACGGGACATCCCTGAGAAAATCCGTCTGAACGGCCATGCCTGATTACCCGATAATTGCAGTACAACACCCGCCGTTGACCCGCGCGGGTCAATACCCGTCGATGTGACGGACGCCGGGCCGGATGCACTGCCTTCTGCTAGAACCACATCGTGCCGTCGGCATCTAGCACAAGGTCGTTGAGGGTGGCAGCACCGACGACCTTTACCTCCGGTATGAAGTCCCCCCTCTCCACGTTCAGCAACTGCGTACTTTGTTCGCACACAAGCAACTCCACCCCTGCCTTGATCGCCTGGTCCATCACCTCTTTCAGGGTAGGAAACTGCCCCTCCCTGACCGTCTCGGCCACGCCCTTCTTGACCAGTGTTATGCCCATTCCCAGGAAGTAGATAGCAGCCTCGATATCCATGGCCCTGGCCGTCGCCGCCAGGACGAACGGTGAGTACAGGCGCTTCGGAGTGTCAACACCGCTTGTCTGCACGTACAGGATCTTCTTCTTGGCCATCACGAACCTCCTATTCCGTTCTTCTTATCAGAAACCTGAGACCTTCTTCAGTCTTATCTATGCTGACAATCTCCTGACCAGCCCGCTTTGCCCAGGCCTTGATATCGGGTTCTGCAGCCGGATCGTCGGCAAGCACCTCCAGAACCTCCCCGACAGCCATCTCATCGATCTTCTCCCTGGTCTGCAACACCGGCATCGGGCAGTACAGACCTATGCAATCCAGTGTCTGATCTACACGGTCTGCCTGCTTGCCTCCCGCCATATCACCCTTCTCCTCTCGCTATCTCTTCCCTGATGTTGGCTCCGCAATGCGGGCATATCTGCTCTTCGCGCCCGATTGCCTCATGGCACTTGGGACAGTAGAAGACCTCCACCCCACACACCTTACACCAGGGTAGTGCCGCCTTGGCCACTTCCGCATCGCAGTAGGGGCAGCAACAGGGCCTGTCCGTCTGTTCACTCTTATCCATCACTATCTTAGCCTCCCTTCTCCTGTTTCGTCATATAGTCCCGTATGGCCTTCTGCAGGGCCTGAGCGCCAAGGTTGGAGCAGTGAAACTTATTGTTGGGCAGGCCCTCCAGTTCGTCAGCCACGGCCTGCGGAGTGATCTTCATCGCTTCTTCCAGGGTCTTCCCTTTCGCCATCTCGCTGACCATGCTGGATACGGCAATGGCGGCCCCGCAGCCGAAAGTCTTGAACTTGACGTCCTTCAGGCGGTTATCCTTGACCTTTATATAGAAGGTCATCATGTCACCGCACACGGGATTACCCTCCTCACCCACTCCGTCGGGGTCTTCGATCTCCCCTACGTTGCGCGGGTTCGTGAAGTGATCCATCACCTTCTCGCTGTATATCGGCATATCAACTGCCTCCTTTGCCAGTCTTTAAGAATTTGTCGTATAGGGGCGACATCTGCCGCAGTCTGTCCACGACAGGCGCCATGGCCTCAAGCACATAATCGATATCCTGTCCGGTGTTATCGGTTCCGAGCGTGAAGAGTATCGAGCCCTGGGCGATCTCGTGCGACAGCCCCATTGCGATGAGCACATGGGAAGCCTTGAGCGCCCGAGAGGTACATGCCGAGCCGCTGGATACGGCAATACCCTTACTGTTCAGGAGCATGAGCATGGCCTCTCCCTCGATAAACTCAACGCAGAAGCTCGCGTGTCCGGGCAGGCGGTTCCGGGGATGACCCGTGACGATAACGTGGTCGATCCTCAGCGGCA
Source organism: Dehalococcoidia bacterium (assembly GCA_047920855.1). Lineage (GTDB taxonomy): Bacteria > Chloroflexota > Dehalococcoidia > GIF9 > AB-539-J10 > RBG-13-51-36. The sequence continues at coordinate 10,462 of JBLRXG010000025.1, forward strand.
GTTCGCTGATCAGACGATCCCTCAATCCTCTCAGCAGCTTCGTACGGTCTGCCATGCCCACCCCGGTCAACTCCGCCGCCTTGCCCAGGCCGACGATAGCGGGTACGTTCTCGGTTCCGGCCCGCCTTCCTCCCTCCTGAATACCGCCATCGAGAAGAGGCATAATGCGCACACCCTTCCCGACCCAGAGTGCTCCGACGCCCTTCGGGCCATAGAACTGGTTCCCGGCCAGGCTCAAAGCATCAACGCCCAGTTCTCCGACGTCGACGGGAATCGTGCCGGTAGTGGCCACGGCATCGGTGTGAAAGAGAATACCGCGTTCCCGCACCACTGCGGAAATCTCGCGAATCGGCTCGATACTGCCAACCTCCCCATTGGCATGCATGATGGACACCAGTACTGTGTCATCTCTCAGGTTGCGGCGCACATCGTCCGGCTCAACCAGACCGTACTCATTTACAGGAACCTCGCTGACCTCGAATCCCCACTTCGACAGTGTTCTGGCCGAGTGCAAGACCGAGAAGTGCTCGATGGCGGACACGACCACGTGTCTGCCCTTCTTCTGCTGAGCCAGAGCCATCCCTTTGATGGCCAGGTTGTTGCTTTCGGTGCCGCTTCCCGTGAAGATCACCTCATCGGCATTGCCACCTATCAACCGGGCTACCTGGCCGCGGGCCGCTTCAATCGCCTCCCGGGGACCATCTCCCCAATCGTGTAGCGAGGAAGGGTTGCCGAAGATATCGCCGAGATACGGCAGCATCGCTTCTCTCACCTCAGGCAGAAGAGGCATGGCCGCCGCGTTGTCCAAGTATACCCTTCTCATAACGGCAATTCCCCCGGTACGACTTCGCTCCCCGGTTGGTTTCGTCCTCATTTTACACTTCACAGAACCATTTTTCACCTGCCAGATCACCCCCCCCTCCTCCACCCTGTGACACACAGAACGA
>JBLRXG010000026.1:0-11243 GCA_047920855.1 Dehalococcoidia bacterium
CACTCAATCCTCAATGGCAATCCGGGCAGGAGCAGTCTGTCCTTCAGTTCCCGAAGGCCGACCTTTATCGTCTCTGCCCTCATCTCCCTGGCCCGTGTCATCTCAAAACTCCGCACCGCGTTCTCGGCAACGGTGTCGATCAGCCTCTTCTTCGGTCCCCGACGGGGAACCCTTAGCTTCACGCTTCCTCCCCGTTGCTGTGACAGCCACTGAGTGAGCACCGCCTCTTCATCCACGGGGTGCTGAAGGAGTATCTGCCGCGGTATGTACGAGGCAGACGAGTAGTACTGCTTGACAAAACCGGTGAGGATCTCTCCCGGCGAGTGGTCATTGATCCCTTCCATGACAAAGTGATCGCGACCGATGAGCTTATCGTTGCGCACAAAGAAGACCTCCACATGTGCCTGTTCGTCATCCTGTGCCAGCGCAATAACATCCTGTTCGCCCTGAACGGCCAGCGCGATCCGCTGGCCCTCCATGACTTCCTCGATGGCCCTGATCTGGTCACGAAGCTGGGCTGCCCTCTCATACTTCATCCGGCGGGCGGCATCCTTCATCCTGGCGTTGAGCTCCGAAAGCACAAGCTCCTGTCTGCCCTGCAGGAACAGTATGACCTGCTCGATCACCTCGCGGTACTCTCGTTTGTCGACCGCTCCGGCGCACGGCCCGAGACAGCGATGGATGTAGTAGTTGAGACAGGGCCGGCTCTCCCCTCCATCGATGCTCCTGCTGCAGTTCCGGAAGGGAAACAGTCTCTTGATCAGCTTGAGGGCCCTGCGTATCGAGCCGGCGCTGGCGAAAGGCCCGAAGTACCTGGCGCCGTCCTGCTCAACCCGGCGGGTGATCTGGACCCGCGGCCAGTCCTCGTTAACATCTATCCTGAGGTAGGGGAAGCTCTTATTGTCCTTCAGACGGACGTTGTAGCGGGGAAGGTGCCGCTTTATCAGGTTGCATTCAAGGATCAGCGCCTCCTGCTCCGAGCCGGTGATGAGGAATTCGAAATCCTCTATCCGCGCCACCAGCCTCCGGGTCCTGGGCAGGGCGCTGGAAGACTGGTTGAAGTAACTCCTGATCCGGCTGCGCAGGTTCGCCGCCTTGCCGACGTAGATGACGTTCCCCTGTCGGTCCCTGAAGAGGTAGACGCCGGGCCTCGCGGGCAGGGACTCAAGCTGCTCTGATTCCACCACCAGGTCATTGTAGCAAGTTGCACGCTCATACCGCATTTCCACTATAGAAAGAGTGGACAAAGGCCTGACCTGCTGCTATACTGATTCGTGCTGGTAGATACGTAGAGTGTAACTGTCACCGGAGGCAATAGCGCTGCCCGATACAGTGTTCGATGGGCGTGCTCAGTGGCAGTGGGCGGGAGTAGACAGCGGTGACTACAGGAGGAGAACGTGAAACAGGCGATTAGTTTGTTACTTGCGCTGGCGCTGGTGCTGAGTTTAGGCCTGGTGACGGGCATGCCGGTGGGGGCCGCTTCCACTACCTGGTATGTAGTTGAAGGCGGCGCCGGTAATCAGACCGGTGCGGATTGGGCTAATGCCTTTGCTACCATCCAGGCGGGCATCGGCTCGAGCGGGCCAGGCGACACTATCGAGGTTGCGGCGGGCACGTATGTGGAGGACCTGGTTATACCGACGGGCAAGGACGGCCTTGAGATCGCTGGTGTGTATACCACGGTCAAGCCGATCATCGAGGGTATCACCCATGTCGATTACTACCCCGGACGTCACAACATCAACATTCTCTCGAGCGGAGTCAAGCTTCACGGCTTCACCATCAAGAGCCCCGATGTCCCTGCGGACCGCTACTCGGGCGGGATACATCTGGACAGCCCGGATGTCGAGATCTACGATAACGACTTCGTGTTGAGGGGCCACTACTGTGTCGCCATTCAAACGTGGCGAGTGAACATCACGCCCGGGGCCGACATCTCCGGACTGAAGATCTACGGCAACACCTTCGGCGGGACGGCCGATAGATACCAGGCCGTTTTCCTGAACCGTGACACCGGCGTAGGCATTGTTACCGTTGAGAACAATGAGTTCAGCGCCAATATCGTGAGGGCTATCGCCACCGAACGCTCCAACACTGTGATACGCGGCAACGAGATGACGGGTGAGATCGTGAGCCACGGCATCACCGTCAGGGACTGGGACGGACGACAGCAGGAGAACGTCGAGATCACGGGCAATACCGTGGGGGGGTTTTCTATTGGGATGGTGATAGGACAGGTTGGCCAGGTACTGACCGACATCGAGATTACCGGGAACACTATAAAGGATAACGGTACAGGCATTCGTGTTGACTCCTCCGCAGGAGGGGTGATGGTCAGTCTCAATGATATCGTGGGCAACACCGGCTTGGGGGTGTCGAACACCGACACCGTCAGGCTAAATGCCCGCTATAACTGGTGGGGGCATCAGACCGGGCCGGACCATAATGAGCTCAACCTCGGCGGCCAGGGCGATGCCGTGGGTGACGACGTCCATATCGGCCCCTGGCTTTACCGTCCTCACGAGCAGTTCGTCTCCGGCGCTCCCTGCTACGCTGGTTCGGTATTGCTTGCCAGTGAGGCGACGCAGGTCACGGTCAACAACGTTACCAGCTATCAGGGCGGCTGGAACAGCTTCTCGACTCCTATAGCGCTGGATAGCTCGGCCAACACAGTGAGCAAGCTCCTTGCCCTGACGACAGGTAGCGGCCTGTTCATCGAGAGGGCCCAGCGTTTCGACCCCGCTGCCCAGGAGTGGGTCGCCATAATAATGGGTAACCATCTGGTAGGTCCCGATTACACCATAAGGCCGGGCGAAGGCTTCTTCATCCAGGTGAGAAGTGCGGGCAGCATTCCTATCCTGGTTAGATCTGACTTAACCGAGCCGACAACACGAAACCTGGTTGCCGGCTGGAACCTGATCGGACTGTCGAGTCTCCAGGCGCAGACTGTGACGACTGCTCTGTCCGGGGTGGACTACAGCTTTGTGCTCAGTCCCGGACCACCTAACGCCGAGGCCTGGATCGTTCCGCCTGATGGAGCGGGCGAGAAGTTCATGTTGGTCGGCGAGGCCTACTGGGTAGCTATGAGCCAGCCCGGGATCCTGTTTGTCACCACCACGACGCCCGTGGCAGACGACATGACCTGGGACCTGAACCAGTTAGATTAACGCAGAAGTAGACTCGAACCGAAGCGGGGGCATTCCCTGCTCCGGCCGGTCGGTACTGAAGAAGGTGAACATGACTAAGCGGAGTTCAGGAATAGCGAGATCTGCCACCTTCGGCTTGCTGGCCCTGATACTGCTACTGGCTGTAGCTCCTGCCGGTCCCGTTATCGGTGATGCGGGCCTGGGGCACGGCTTCTACGGCACTGTGAAGCTGGATGGCCAGGATGCTGCTGTGGGCACGGTGGTCAGCGCTCGGGTCGGCGGAACGGTGTATGGCAGCTGGGAGGTTCAGATCCCGGGGCAGTATGCCCTGGTAGTCCAGGGCGATATTGTCGAAGGCGCCACCGTAGATTTTTACGTTTCCGACAGAAAGGCAGACCAGACTCATCCTTTCTACAGCGGCTGGACCACTCCGCTTGATCTCACGGCAACGACGCCAACCTACACCCTGGTCATGGCGGCAGACCCTGAAGCGGGTGGGAACGCGACTGATCTGACCAATCAGCCGCTTTACCCGGCAGACAGCGAGGTGTCGATAGAGGCTTCGGCCAATCAGGGCTACCGGTTCACCGAATGGACGTCTCCGGCGGGTGAGTTTGTGGATGCCACCCTGAGAACTGCCACCTTCATCATGCCGGATCAGAACGTAACCGTCACCGCCAACTTCGTGGAAGCCTACGCCCTCAATATGACATCGAATCCTGAAGCAGGCGGCACGGCGATTGACGTGACCGGTGATCCACCCTACACGGCAGGTGCTGAGGTCGAGATAAGAGCTGAACCCGAACAGGGGTACCGGTTTGTCAACTGGAGTTCCGAGCCGGAGGACCTCATTGACGATGAGGAGGCCGAGGAGACCTTTTTGACTATGCCTGCAAAGGACGTGACCGTCACCGCCAACTTCCAGTCGCAGCCCGAGGTTCCTACGGTGACCACGGGCCCGGCCACCGACATCACCACCCGCTCCGCGGTGATCAGCATGACCTACACCACGGGGAACTACAGCGCGGTAGACGTGCGGTTCTCCGTCAAAAGGGCCACTGACGTAACGTGGTTCCATGATACCTGGGTGTCCCGGACTGAGGATGGCACCTATGCCTATGGGTTAACGGAACTCTCCGCTAATACCGAGTACGAGTTCAAAGCACAGCTCAAGTATGATGACACCGTGATCGAAGGTGAAGTCCGCCGGTTCATAACAGCCAGCGAGTCCACCATCTTCTTCCCTCCATTCTGCTTTATCGCCACCGCAGCCTACGGGACTCCGAGCGCTGAACAGATCGACGTCTTGCGCGAGTTCCGGGATGTGGTGTTGGCTGAGAACAGGTTGGGCTCCCGGTTCGTAACCCTGTACTATCAGCTCAGCCCTCCGGTGGCGGAGGTGATATCTGAGAGCAGCGTCCTGAGGACCCTGACCAGGGAGTTTCTGGTTGATCCTGTCGTCTGGATTGTTGAGGCTACCGGGCACCTGTGGCGCAGGTAGCGAGGCTCTTGAGGGCCTCAAGCCGCTCAGGAGCGGAGGTTTCAGTGATGCCCGTTGTCAGATCAAGCTCAGAGAAACTACGACTTGCCGCCCTCGGCCTGCTGATACTGCTATTGGTCTCCTACCCGGCCGGGCCGCTCTACGCTCAGGATTATCCCGACCCGGGGCACGGCTTCTATGGCGCTGTCAAGGTGAACGGCCAGGATGCCGCCGTCGGCACAGTTATCAGCGCTCGAGTCGGCGGAGTTGAATACGGCCATTGGACGGTTACCAGTCCGGGACAGTATGCCCTGGTAGTCCAGGGCGAGATTGCCGACGACGCTACCATAGATTTCTATGTGAACGATCAGAAGGCGGACCAGACCTTTTCTTTTCATGATGGATGGACAACCGAGCTGGACCTGACGGCGGCGGCGCCGCCTGATGGTGACGATCCCTTCCCTCCCCGCCCTCCATGGTGGCCGGAAGGGTTCCCGTATCTGACCGACTGCTTCATCGCCACGGCAGCTTACGGAACACCGACCGCCGGGGAGATCGACGTGTTGCGGGAGTTTCGCGATGCGGTGCTGCTCGAGAGCGCCGCAGGCTCCCGGTTTGTTGCCCTGTACTACCGGTTCAGCCCTCCGGCGGCGGCGTTGATATCCCGAAGTGATCTCCTGAGGACTCTCGTCAGAGAGTTGCTGGTTGACCCGGTTGTATGGATGGTCCGGGCCACCGGCCACCTGTGGCGTAGCTAGGCAAGCGAAGAAATCCGATTTGCCTTGTCTTCCGCCCGTACGCAGGCAGGACGGTGCCCGTTATGTTAGAATTGCACGGGAGGATTGCGGGTAACCTTGCAGTTTACTGGCACACTGAGTACGGACGTAGACACCTTCCTGCACTACCTTGCGCAGGACAAGGGCTATTCCAAGAACACCCTGGCCGCTTACCGCAACGACCTGACCCAGATGGCAGCCTTCATCGCCGCCGAGCGGGCACAGGAGATAGGCAGGTCCTTTGACGAGATTCTGAAGGGCTACCTGCTCAAGCTGAGGGAGAACCGATACTCCGCAGCCACAACCGCACGCAAGATAGCATCGGCCAGGTCCTTCTTTCGCTTCATGACTGATTCGGGCAGGATGAACGGGAATCCTATGCAGGATCTGCCCTCCCCCCATGTCGGCAGGCATTCGATCAAGTTCCTCTCCCTGTCCGAATTCGAGAGACTGGTGGCGGAGGCGGCGAAGCTGACCACTCCCGAGGCGAAGAGAGATGTGGTTATGCTCGAACTGCTTCACGGAACGGGTCTGCGCATCACCGAACTGGTGTCCCTCGATGTCGGAGATATCGATACCGGGCGCAGACATGTGAACGTCGGCTCCAGCAGACAGGTTCCTCTCGACGCTCGCCTGGCCTCGCTGCTCGCCGGGTTTCTGAGGAGCGATAGACTGGACCTGCTATATGATGAAAGTGAACAGGCTCTCTTTCTCAACCAGCGCGGCAAGAGGCTGACACGACAGGGGCTGTGGCAGATAATCAAGGAACATGCTTCCCGGGCGGGCCTGGGCGACAAGGTCACTCCGCAGACCCTGCGCCATAGCTTCGCACGACACAGACTGCAGAATGGCACAGACCTCCGCGAGTTGCAGCAGCTTCTGGGTCATGCCTACATATCGAGCACAAGGATCTACAGGCAATCTCCAACAAGGCAGGGATAATGGCGAAGAAACAACGACGCACAAAGGCTACCAGGCAGCGGTCCCGGGCGACCAGGCCGTTGCCGGAAAGAGTCGATCGCCAGGCGGCGACGGTGTCTCCCGGGCGACAGCAGTCGGCCCGCGTGTTGCCCGGATCCGAGGATCGGGCGGCACGCTATGAACACGTGTTACCTGAGTTGAAACGTATCGGGATCATCGCCGGCGTCATGGTTATCGTCCTCGTGATACTGGCACTTGCTCTCGGCTAGCGCCCCCACGGTGAAAGCGGTGGATTTGGAGCGGGCTAGAGATAGCTTGATCAGGTCGCTCGACCACCTGATCGCGGACAAGCGTGTAGTAGAGGCAATGAAGCGCGTTCCGCGCGAGGCGTTCGTGCCTTCCGAACTGCGTGCCTCGGCCTATGACGACAGACCCCTCGGCATCGGCTTCGGACAGACCATCTCCCAACCGTTCATCGTTGCCCTCATGATACAGGCCCTTGGACTGCGCGGCGATGAGAAAGTGCTCGAGGTGGGAACCGGGAGCGGATACGTGGCCGCCATACTGAGCCGGATGGCCCGGAAGGTGATCACGGTTGAGTGCATACCGCAACTGGCCGGTTCTGCCAGGCTTGCTCTCGATAAGCTCGGCTATGACAATATCGAGAGTCATGTCGCCAACGATGTGCTCGGCTGGCCGGAAGAGGCTCCTTACGATGCCGTAATAGTCTCGGCCGGCGCCCCGTCGGTTCCCGCGGCTCTCCTCGATCAGCTCACCTGGAACGGCAGGCTGGTCATCCCCGTCGGCTCCCGCTGGCAGCAGGAGCTACTGAAGGTCACGAAACGCAGGTCGGGCAACCGCGTGGAGAACCTCGGCGGCTGCTACTTCGTGCCGCTCATCGGCGAAGGCGCCTGGGAGAAGTGACCATCTTGTCTTTGCGAGCGAAGCGCCGCAACCTCGGTGTCCCCAGGGCAGCGAGGTCGCCCCGTCCCCCGACTCCATCGGGGCGCCGAAGCAATCTGCCCCCGGCACCCGACACCGGGTCCCAGTAACCATTAACCATCAACTATCTACTCTTCACTCTTTACTCATCACTCATCACTCGTCACTCGTTTCTCATCACTCGTCACTCTTCACTGCTCTGTCATTTGACGGGGGCAGGCAATTGGCATAGGATAGAGGGGTTTTCAGGTAACTGAAAGGACTGGAGGACAGTCACCAATGGAGAGAGTCATAATTCCCGGGATAAACCACAGGGCCAGAGCGTTCGCGGTCTTGCTCGCTGTGGCCCTCATCGCGGCCCTCACCGGATGGAGCTGCGGTCCGGGTGGACGGTACGAGCTCAGGATCGACAGCACCGGAGGTGGCTCGGTAACCTCCCCCGGTGAAGGTGTCTCCATTCACTCTGAGGGGTCCGTGGTGAACCTGATTGCTACACCGGAGGATGGCTACCGGTTTGCCGGCTGGACCGGCGATATCGACACCATCGGCGATGTCGATGCCCCGGACACCACCATCCTCATTGACGGGGACTGTTCCGTCACCGCCAACTTCGAGCCGGCATTTCGGCTTACGATATTGAGCACCGCCGGAGGTTCGGTAACCGCGCCCGGTGAAGGGAGCTTCAACTATGACGGGGCAGTGATGGTTGACCTTGTGGCTACTCCCTATGCCGGCTACCGGTTTGCCGGCTGGACCGGCGATATCGACACCATCGGCGATGTCGATGCGCCTCAGACCACCGTATTGGTTAACGGACACCATTTCATCGTAGCCAACTTCGAGCCGCTGGTCCGCCTCACGATTTCCAGCACCGGCAGGGGTTCGGTAACCGGGCCGGGAGTGGGCACTTTCTACTATGAGGCGGGGACGGTGGTCGACCTTGCGGTATGCCCGGCCACAGGCTACCTCTTCGCCGGCTGGAGCGGCGATGTGGCTTCCGTCGCCAATGTCCGCTCGCCCGCCACCACCATAGTCATGAACGGCGACCACGTTATCGAGGCCGGGTTCGAGACCTACTGGATCGAGATATGGGACTGGCATGATTTGGATGCCATCAGGGACGATCTGCAGGAGAGCTATCTCCTGATGGCCGACCTGGATGCCACCACCCGGGGTTACGAAGAGCTTGCCGGCCCCAATGCCCACGGTGGCAAGGGGTGGAGGCCGGTTGCAGACGGATACTGGGACGGCAACTCATGGATCGGAGAGGTGTTCGTTGGTAACTTCCACGGCCAGGGATACGAGATAGGGGGACTGGTGATCAACCGGCCCCAGGACAACATCGGGCTGTTCGGCTGTGTCGGTAGCCCTGGCACCATCGAGGCGGTGGGCATCGTGAACGCGAATCTGGTCGGTCTCGGGATCATGGGCAGCCTGGTGGCTTATAGCGACGGAGGCACCGTGAATGCGTGCTATTCGAGCGGTAGTGTGCGCGGCGGTCTGGATGCGGGCGGCCTCGTGGGCTGGAACTGGGGTACCGTGAGCGACTGCTACTCGACTGCCATCGTGCACTCCGATAACATGGCCGGCGGCCTCTTGGGCTGGAACTCGCACATCCTGAGGAGCTCTTACTCCACGGGCAGCGTCAGCGGGGGAACGCATGTCGGCGGATTGGTGGGTGGTAACGGACACGGAGGTATCATGAGCGACTGCTATTCCACCGCCGACGTATACGGCCAGAGATATCTTGCCGGCCTGGTGGGATTCAACGGGTACGGAGCAAGCATCACCAGGTGCTACTCTACCGGCAGCGTTACCGGTTGTAGTTTCACCGGTTTCCAAGACTATGGCGGCCTGGTGGGCCGGTCCTACCTGGCCACCGTCAGCGACTCCTTGTGGGATGTGGAGTCCTCCGGGGTATCGGTGAGCGATGGCGGTACCGGCAAGACCACCGCGCAGATGATGTCCATCGCTACATATACGGACACTGATATCGAGGGTCTAAACGCGGCCTGGGACATAGCTGCCGTCGCCTCTGGCCAGACCGACGACACCCGTACGTGGAATATCGTTCAGGGAGAGACCTATCCCTTCCTGGGGTGGCAGGGATAGCCGGCACCATCACGAAGAGTGCAATAGGGAGAGTCCTGCGGCAAGCCGAAGGGAAGGCCCCTGCTCCCGCCGCTCATCGCACACACAAAGGAGGTAATGCAGCCATGGAAATCGCTGAGGCAATACGTCAGAGGAAGAGTATCCGGGCTTTCAAACCCGATCCCGTGCCGCAGGAGGTGCTCAGGGAGTTGCTGGAGCTTGCTTTGCGCGCTCCTTCTTTTGCCAATACACAGCCCTGGGAGTTCGCCGTTGTCACGGGCGCTGACCTTGAGAGGATAAGGCGGGCCTATGTGGACAACGCGGAGGCAGGGATAGAGGGCGTCGCGGACATCCCCTATCCCGGCGGGTTCCCCGAGCTCTACGATGCGCGCCGGCGTACTGTCGGCAAGAAGGTCTTTGAGCTGAAGGGAATAGGCAGGGAGGACAGGGAGAAGAGGAAGTGGTGGCTGATGCAGGGGCTGAGGTTGTTCGGGGCACCCTGTGTCATCTATGTTCTCACCGACCGCTCGTTCTGTCTGCCGGCCGGCGGAGCGAATCCCTGGCCGGTGTTCGACTGCGGCCTGTTGGCCGCGCACATCATGCTGCTTGCACCCGGGTATGGCCTGGGTACCATCGCACAGATACAGGCTGTCGCCTATCCCGGAGTATTGAGGGAGACGCTGGGAATCCCCGACTCAAAGCTCATTCTGCTGGGTATAGCGATCGGCTATCCCGACCCGAACGACCCCATCAACGGCCTGTGCTCAGAGCGAGACCCTCTGGATCAGGTGAGCACCTGGCATGGCTGGCATTAGGGACACGTCCATTTTTCTATGGCGCGCACAGCAAGGTTCATCGTTCCTGGTTCACCCCATCATGTTCTAAACCGCGGGAATAACAAGGAAAGGATCTTCCTTGATGAAGGCGACTACTCGTTCTTCCTTAGCCAGGTGCGGAAGTACAAACGTAAGTTCCCGGTGAGGATCTACCACTATTGCGTGATGCCCAACCACTACCACTTCCTGATTGAGCCACCCGACAAGGAAAGCCTGGTCGGGTTTATGCACGGTTCAATGGTAGTATATGCCCAGTACGTGCAGCGGAAGTACGACAGGGTGGGCCACATCTGGCAGGAAAGGTACAAGAGCCCGGTGATCCAGACGGAGCGCTACCTGGCCTACTGCGGGTACTACATCGAGGACAATCCTCGCCGGGCCGGTCTGGTTAAGGATCTGCGAGACTGGCCATGGTCGAGTTATCGGTTCTATGCCTATGGCCGCCCTGATCCTGTCGTGGACGCCGATCCTAACTACTCGGCGCTTGGCGGCACTGACAGAGAACGCCAGGAGAACTACAGGATACACATAATGATGGCCGAGGATGAGAGATGGTTAGATGGCGTACGAGTCGGTCTGGGTCAGGGTGCCTTCGGCAGCCAGGACTTTATCCGACATATGATGGAGACGTTCAATATCAGGCTGGTGAGACAGCGGGGTCGGCCGCATAAGCCTTGAAAAATGGACGTGTCCCTGATCGGGGCTGGAAGTAGATAAATGCCCCCAAGGGGATTCGAACCCCTGATCTTCAGCTTGAAAGGCTGATGTCCTGGGCCTCTAGACGATGGGGGCAACGCCACGAATTGTACGTGTAAACGGACGGAAGTGCAAGTCGGCGTCGCCGTTCGTAGGCGGTAGTGCCTGCTATCAGGCAGGGATAGCGCTCACAGCCGTGTGCCCCGGTCGCACCCGGGGGTTGCCGAAACTTATGGGTCACGGAGCACGTTTACGCCCCTGTTCTCGAGCTGGGGTATGTATATCCCCAGAGAATCTGAACTCAGCGGATTACCCCGCAGGTCGACCCCATCCCCCTCATCAAGTCCTTGGTTCT
>JBLRXG010000027.1:0-10550 GCA_047920855.1 Dehalococcoidia bacterium
CCCCCCTTCACCCGCGCTATCTACTGCCCCCCCGGAGGATGTGTCCGGTACCTCACGGTCGACTGGGACGAGGAGATCACCACGGCCTGTCTCCACGGCGCAGACCAGCTGATCGAGGACATGTTCTGCCCCAACCCCGACGCAAAGCACAACCTGGTCCTTGAGCGGGGAACCCAGGCGCCGGATGTCGAGGGAGTTCGACACTACCTGATAGAGATCAGGGACCTCACGGCGCAGGACCTTCCCACCCTTCCAGACGACATGACGGCAGTGGTGGCCTACAGGATGACTCCTGTTGGAGCTGAGTTCAACAGGGACATCTTCCTCACCCTTGGCTTCGACACGCTACAGTTGCCCGACGAGGCCAGGCATGTGGACATATTCTTCTATGATGAAGGCGACGGACTCTGGGTCTCCCTGGGCAGCCAGCCGGCTCCCCCCAACGGTGTGGCGGAGATCAGCCTCTCTGCACCGATAAGACACTTCACCGTATTTGCCGTGCTGGCAAGCTCTGTTCCTCCTTCGACGGTCCCGGCCACTTTCTTCGGCAGCGACCTGAGCATCGTGCCCGGCGTGAAGAAGACCTGGAGCGCTCTCACCTTCGTGACCAGGACGGGAGAGGATGTGACGATCACCGCAAAGGTGACCAACGAGGGTGGCCAGGCGGGAACCTACACCGCCAATCTCAAGCTGAACGGAGAGACGGTGGATAGCACGTCCGTGACGCTCGGCGCAGGACAGAGCCAGTATGTGACCTTCACCGTGTCGGGACTGGACCGCGGAGAATATGAAGTGGAGGTCGCCGGTCTTAGCGACACCTTCACGGCCTTCCGAACCATCACCTGGTGGCTCATAGTCGTTCTCCTGGCCGCGATCGGACTCATTGTCTGGGGAGTGGCCCGGGCCAGAAGGAAGCGCAGAGCCAGACAACAGGCATAGATACAGACGAGATGCAGAGGGGAGGGGAACCCCGGGGTTCCCCTCCCCTCTCTTATGCCCCACTCCTGCCTGCCGGATTGCCCGGGTTCCTGGATCCGTTTCGACATTCTGTGCTCTTCCCTATAGAATACGCCTGCTGTATGAGCGCCAGGAAGCCGTTCAAGCTGAGTACCGTCTACTGGGGACTCCTTCTCTTCGTCATCGCCCAGCTGCTGGTCATGGGTGTCGTGACCCGCGCGGACCCCTTCCTCGACGAGAAGGACATATATGTTCCGACCCAGCCTTCTGAGCCCATATCATGGTGGCCGGGAGAGGTAACAACGCCCGATGGAGATGTCATCGACGTACCACCGCAGTCCGCGGTAGGACCGGTTCTCATCTACGTTCTTGCGGCCGCAGCCGTGCTGGGGATAATACTATCCGTCATCCCGATGACTGCCCTGCGCTTCTTCCTCAGGCTGGTGTTTGCCCTTCTCTTCAGCTGGGGTGCGTTTATGGCCACCGTCTTCCATTTGCCGCTTCCTCTGGCCATTGCCATCGCCGTCGCCATCGGAACCCTCTGGCTTGTCGTGCCCCGCGTCTGGCTGCATAATCTCGCACTGATCCTTGCTGTAAGCAGTGTCGGGGCCGTCTTCGGCCGCTTCATAACGCCGTGGACCGCTATGATCATCATCCTGGCACTGGCCGTCTATGACCTCCTGGCAGTGCGGTTCAAGTTCATGCTCTGGATGGCCGACAGGTTGTCGCACATCAATGCCCTGCCGGCACTGATCATCCCCAAGAAGCGCCACGGCTGGAATGTGAACCTGAAGGGGCGTGAAGGATCCATGGTGGCAGCAGATCCCGACGACCGGGAGTACTCCATATTGGGAGGGGGCGATGTTGCTTTTCCCTGCCTGCTAACGTCCTCTGTCTACTTTTCGCAGGGACTGACGCCCGGGCTTACCATCGCGGCGCTGGGCGCCCTGGGGCTGATCGCGGTCTATGTTATACAGGCCAGCTTCCTGAAGGGACGCCCGATGGCCGCTCTGCCTCCCATCGCCGCATTCACGCTCATCGGGTTGCTGATTATCTCGTGAGGTGGCTGTTTATCTGCCGGCGTATCCGGTCGGCCATCTCCCCGGCCGCCCCGGCGAAATCCTTCTCCCTTGAGGCATAGAGGATCTGCCTCGACACGTTGAAGATCGCCCGCTCGCCCCGGGCATCCACCCCGTATCGAACCGCCGAAGCCAGGTCTCCTCCCTGGGTGCCTATACCGGGAATCAGCAGGCACATCTCGGGGCATATGGAGCGGACTTTCTTCAGTTCCTCAGGATAGGTAGCGCCGACGACCAGGCCGATGTTGTCATGCACATTCCATTCACCGGCTTTGCGGGCCACTACCTCGTACAGCGGCAGGCCGTCGGTGTGCAGGTCCTGGAAGTCCCGGGCTCCCTTGTTCGACGTACGGCACAGGATGAACACACCCTTGTCCCGGTAGCCGACGAACGGTTCTACGGAATCATGGCCGAGATAAGGGCTCACGGTCGCCGCATCGAAGCCGAAGACCTCAAAGAGCGCCCTGGCATAGGCCTTCGCCGTGTTCCCTATGTCGCCGCGCTTGGCATCGGCGATCACCGGCACATCGCCCGGTATGTGCTTGACCGTCTGTTCCAGTATGGAAAGACCTGCGCTGCCCAGGGCCTCGTAGAAAGCCAGGTTGGGCTTGTAGGCACAGACCAAATCGCTCGTCGCCTCGATGATGGCCCTGTTAAACTGCACTACGTCCGTCCCGGGCATGAGCTCGGGGTCGGGATCCAGCCCGATGCAGAGCAGGCTGCTGTTCCTCCGGCTCATGTTCAGCACCTTCTCGATGAATCTCATTGAAGTACTCAATCATACCAAGAGACGGGCACAAAACAAAGCCCAGGCAGCGTTCGACTGCACCAGAAGAAGATCTCTTCAGCCCGATCTCCCCGGCTTCTGCAACGGCAGAGAATAGCGTCCCATCGAGGGCGCCCGGCCATAACTTTCACAATCGGGGAGATTTCGGGCAGTTGACAGCCCGGGAGCAATGGTTCATACTGTGGTATGAATGCATTCAGAGGGCACTTTCATGGGTAAGACTGCCAAGGTCGCGATAAGCCTGCCAGAGGAGGTCCTGGCCGCTGTGGAACTGGAGCGCCGGGCCAGGGGAGAAAGCCGTAGCGAGTTCTTCCGCCGGGCGGTTCAGAGACGCTTGAATGAGGAAAGGGAATCCTCCGCGATAAGAGAATACGTGCGCGGCTATCAACGATTGCCGGAGTCGGCTGAGGAAATCGAAGCTGCTCACAGGCTGGGCAGCGCTGTGCTGGCTGCGGAGCCCTGGGAGTGAGACGGGGCGAGATATGGTGGGCGGAACTGGCGCCGCCCGCCGGGAGGCGGCCCGTACTACTCCTGTCCCGCAGCGAGGCCTATCCCGTCAGGGAACTGGTGATGGTGGCTCCCCTGACGACACGGATCCGCGGTATTCCGTCTGAGGTGCCATTGGGGCAGCAAGACGGGGTGCCCCGCTCCTGTGTTGTCAATCTGGACACTATTACCACTATTGCTAAGGCGAGTCTGCGTGAACCGCTGACCAGCCTGAGTGCTGCCAAGTTGAAGGCGGTTGAGGAGGCCCTGCGCTTCTCTCTGGGCCTGGAGTCGTAACCCGTGTCAGAACAGATGCCTCTACTGAGCCGCCGGAAGGAGAACCAGCATGCGCGATAGACTTACAGATGCCCTTAAGGGGCTTGATGCCGACTACGTCGAGATCCGCTTCGAGGACAGCCACCATACCAGCATCGTCTACAAGGGCAGAAGCCTCGAGGAGATGAGCAGGGCACGCAATTCCGGCGGCAGTATTCGGGCGCTTGTGCGGGGTAGCTGGGG
The DNA here is from genome assembly GCA_047920855.1 of Dehalococcoidia bacterium. Lineage (GTDB taxonomy): Bacteria > Chloroflexota > Dehalococcoidia > GIF9 > AB-539-J10 > RBG-13-51-36. The sequence goes on from JBLRXG010000027.1 coordinate 3,829, forward strand.
ATTCGTCAGCTTCGATCGACTCGACGGCCTGGCTGACAGGGCGGCCCTTGCGGTACAGGAGGCGAGGCTGGCCGGCGATGAGTCTTTCACCCTCTCTCCGACCGAGCCCGTCGTCGATACCGTAACCGCGCAGATCAAGAACGATGCATCCGCCATACCCCTGGCAGTGAAGAAGGGGCTTCTGGACGAGTACAACGACGTCATCTTGAGCAGCCCGTAGATCCAGAGTTCCAGGATCGTCTATCGTGATGTCAGGCGCAGGGTGATCTTCGCCAATACCGAGGGAAGCTACATAGAGCAGGACAGGCCTGATCTTACCCTGCGATTGACGGCCATAGCCGGTGAGAACGGAGAGGTACAGCAGGCAGGGATCAGCCTGGGCAGCAACGGCGAGTTCTCCGCCGTGGAGGGACTACACGCAAAGGCCGGCGAAGTAGCCAGGCGAGCCGCAGCCCTGCTATCTGCCCCCCATGCCAAAGGCGGATCGTACACCGTGATACTGGACCCGATAATGGCCGGGCTCTTCGCCCATGAAGCCTTCGGCCACCTGTCGGAATCGGACTTCGTATATCAGAACGAAGACCTGCGGCGGGTCATGGTGCTGGGGAAGAGGTTCGGCGGCAAGCACCTCAACATCGTCGACGACGCCACTATCCCGGGCCTGCGCGGCAGCTATCGATACGACGACGAGGGGGTACCGACGGCCAGGAACTATCTGATACGGGAGGGGGTCCTAGAGGGGAGGCTTCATTCGCGCGAGACGGCGGCCAAGATGGGAGAGCGACCTACCGGAAACGCCCGCGCCGTCAACTACCTGTTCCCACCCATAGTGCGGATGACCAATACGTTCATCGAGCCCGGCGAGCCTTCATTCCGCGAAATGCTGTCCGACGTGAAAGAGGGCGTCTATGCCAGGGACTGGTATGGCGGGACCACCAGCCTTGAGATGTTCACCTTCTCCGCAGCGGAAGCTTACATGATTCGCAACGGGGAGCTGGCGGAGTTGCTGCGCCCCGTCGTGCTGACAGGCAACGTCTTCACCACCCTGGAGAACATAGACGCTGTAGGCCACGACCTCGAGATGGTCCAGGGAGGCGGCTGCGGCAAGGGCGAGCAGTTTCCTCTGCCCGTCTCCGACGGAGGACCGCATATCAGGATCCGTAACTGCGTCGTGGGAGGCAGATAAGATGTCTTCATTGTATAAAGCGCCTCGAGGTACGTTCGACATCCTGCCTGAAGAGCACGTCTACTGGAAATACGCGGAGGAAAAGGCGGTCTTCTGGTGCCGGCTCTATGGTTACCGGCCTCTGAGCATGCCCATATTTGAAGACGCACAGGTCTTCACCAGGACCGTTGGCGGCGGAACTGATATCGTCGACAAGGAGATGTATATCTTCCAGGACAAGGGTGGACAGGATCTGGCGCTCAGGGCTGAGGGAACCGCACCCGTCTGCCGCGCTTACCTGGAGCACGGTATGTTCAACCTGGCTCAGCCGGTGAAGCTCTACTACATCGGGCCCGCCTTCCGCTATGAGCGGCCGCAGGCGGGGAGATACCGGCAGCACCACCAGTTCGGATATGAGGCACTGGGCGAGGCCGACCCCGTCCTCGATGCCGAGGTGATAGAGATGGCCTGGAGGCTGTTCCTCTCCCTCGGTCTGCCCGGGGTTTCGATACAACTCAACAGCATCGGCTGTAAGAGCTGCCGTCCCGGTTTTCTGGAAGTGCTCAAGCAGCACTATTCGGTCCGCGCGGAGAATGTCTGCCCCGACTGCAGAGGGAGGCTGGCCAGAAATCCCCTGCGCCTGCTCGACTGCAAGAAGGACTACTGCGGGTCGCTGGCAGAGGCTGCGCCGAAGACACTGGATTACATATGCGATGATTGCCGGTCGCACTTCGAAAGCGTCCGGGACTATCTGGGAAGGCTGGGCATCCCCTTTCACCTGAACCATAGACTTGTGCGCGGGCTCGACTATTACACAAGGACGGTATTCGAGGTGGAGCCCGAGGAAATGGGAGGCCAGAGCTCTCTCGGCGGCGGCGGCCGTTACGATGACCTGATCGAGACATTAGGGGGAAGACCGACCCCGGCGGTCGGCTTCGCTGCCGGATTGGAGAGGATAGTTCTGAACCTGAAGAAAGCGAACCAGGATATTCCTCCTCTGCCCGGACCCGTGGCCTATGTGGCTTACCTGGGCCAGGAGGCCAAGAGCGAAGCCATCAGGCTCGCCTCGGAGCTACGAAAGGACGGGCTTGCCGTTATCATGGCCACCGGCGACAAGAGCCTGAAGGCCCAGATGAGGCATGCCGATTCGCTGGGTAGCGCCTACGTGGTCATCCTCGGCAAAGAGGAGATACAGAACCGCACCGCAGTAGTGCGGAACATGAGCAGCGGAGAGCAGCTTACCGTCGCCGAAGGCGATCTGGCGAGTGTGCTCAGGTCCCGATGACACCATAACCCGAGTAGAACTCTCGATGCCGGCTATGGTATAATACTAGTAGTGCCGCTACTACCTGCGACAAGTCAAAGCCCTGATCGCATCCTACCATCACCTTTTGCTTCCCGCTATTTGTAGAGCAACATGAATAACCACGCGAACCACGAGTACACAGCCAAAGACATCCAGATCCTTGACGAGATAAGGGCCGTACGCCTGCGACCGGGCATGTACATCGGCGGCACCGACAAGCACGGATTGCACCAGTGCCTCTATGAGATAGTGTACAACAGCATAGACGAGGCCATGGCCGGCTGCTGCGACCGGATTGACATAACGATCCACGAGGACAACAGCGTCACCGTGACCGACAACGGACGCGGTATCCCCACAGAGACCATACCGGGAGAGAGCATCACGGCTTTGCAGGCCGTGCTCACTCGCCTGCACGCCGGAGCCAAGTTCAGCGAGCATGTCTACGGCGTGTCGAGCGGTCTACACGGTGTCGGGGCCTCGGTGGTGAACGCCCTGTCCTCGTGGCTCCACGTCGAGGTCAAGCGCGAGGGGAAGATACACCGCCAGGAATACCGCCGGGGCGTGCCCGGGGGCGACGTGCAGATCATCGGTGATTCTGTCGATACGGGCACTTCCATCACATTCCTCGCCGATGAGGACATCTTCGAGCAAGTAGACTACGATTTCGACATGGCCTGCCAGCGGCTTAAGGAGCTCGCCTACCTCAACAAGGGCGTCGAGATCGCTATCAAGGACGAGCGCAACAACCAGGAGAAGACATTCTACTTCGACGGAGGAATAGCCAGTTTCATCCGCCGCCTCAACAGGAAGAGGGCGGTTGTCCACTCCTACCCCATCTACGTCTCTACCATGACCAACAGCACCATCATCGAAGCAGCAATGCAGTACAACGACAGCTTCACCGAATCCACCATCTCATTTGCCAACTGCGTGAACACGAGAGACGGCGGCAGTCACCTGACCGGCTTCCGGTCGGCCCTGACCCGGGTCTTCAACGATTATGCCCGCAATGCCAAGATACTGAAGGACGCCGACCCCAACCTCACCGGGGAGGACGTGCGCGAGGGGGCAGTGTCCATTATCAGCGTGAAGCTTCCCCAGCCCCAGTTCGAGGGACAGACCAAGACCCGACTGGGCAATCCCGAGGTAAAGAGCCAGGTGGAATCGGCTGTGACAAACAGCCTCTCTCTCTACCTGGAACAGCACCCGAATGAGGCCAGGGCCATCATAGACAAGTGCCTCACCGCTGCCAGAGCACGGGAGGCGGCACGCAAGGCCCGCGAACTGGTGCTGAAGAGGAACAGCTTCGAGGCTTCAACCCTGCCCGGTAAGCTTGCCGACTGCTCCGACAAGGACCCGGCAAGGTGTGAGCTCTACCTGGTGGAGGGGCCGTCAGCCGGGGGCTCAGCCAAACAGGGACGTGACCGCGCCTTTCAGGCCGTTCTTCCCTTAAAAGGGAAGATACTGAACGTAGAGAAGGCTGCCAAGGAGAAGATCATAGTACACGAAGAGCTGCGGGCCATTGTGACAGCCCTCAAGGCAAGCAGCGATGAGCAGTTTGATGCCTCACGGCTCCGTTATCACAAGGTGATAATAATGACCGATGCCGATGTCGACGGTTCTCATATCCGAACTCTGCTGCTGACCTTCTTCTTCCGCCACATGACGGAGCTGATCAACGAAGGCTACCTCTACATCGCTCAGCCTCCCCTCTACCGGCTCAAGTCCGGCAAACAGGAACTCTGGCTCTACTCCGAGCAGGAAAAAGAGCAACGACTCAAGGAGTTGAAATCGGACAAAGCCGAAATCCAGAGGTACAAGGGACTTGGCGAGATGAGTCCGGAACAGCTGTGGGAGACGACTATGAACCCCGCCAGCAGAACACTGCTGCAGGTGTGTGTAGAAGACGCCATAGCGGCCGACCAGGCCTTTCACATGCTGATGGGCGACGAGGTTCTCCCGCGTAAGAGGTTCATCCAGGCCCACGCCCTGAGTGTGAGAAACCTCGACGTATAGCCGATTGGCTAGCCAGCAGGCCGCAGATATAAACCCTGTTCAGCTATATACTGCTCTACGCCTTCGGGCACCAGGTAACGAATGGACAGGCCTTGACCGATTCGTTCTCGGATTCCTGAGGAGCTGACCTCTATCAGAGGCATATCGAGTTCTATGACTCTATGCCGTAGACCGGGAATCGCGGCCTCAAGGTGCTCGAGATCACCGGAGACCGACCCTTCATCTTGCTTCTCGGAGCGTCTGTGAGCGACCACCAGTTGGCATAACTGGATGAGCCTCTCCGGTTCCTTCCACCGATGCAGGTCGCCCAGAGCATCGCGCCCGAGGATGAAGAAGAGGCCCGCTTCACTGCCCAGCTGCTTTCGCAACTCCAGCATGGTATCCACGCTGTAAGAGGGACCGGGCCGCTCCGCCTCATTCACACAGAGCCTGAAGTGCCGGTTGCCCGCTATCGCAAGGCGCACCATCTCAACCCGGTGGTATGCCGGAGTGATGCCGCTGCCCTGCTTCTGCCACGGCTGACCCGCGGGTACGAAGAGAACCTCCTCCAATCCCAGCCTTACTCTCGCCTCCTCCGCGACAATGAGGTGCCCTATGTGTACAGGGTCGAATGTGCCACCAAGGACGCCTATGTTCACCGTTCTACTTCTTCGGCCTCGGACGGAACACCGCCATCTGACCGGGAGTGTCAGTCTGCTCCGCCTCTCCTGACTTCTTAGCCATCTCCTTCGCCTTACCGACCAATCCTGGTACGCCCCGACCGCCAGACGCGCAGATGTAGAACACGGGCATTCCCAGTGCCTCGAGTTCAGGCCTTATCCTGGAGACATGCTCCTCCGCCTCGGGGAGATCGAGCTTGTTCGCGGCCACGATCCTGGGTTTGCGCGCCAGGCCGCATCCATACTCCGCTATCTCTCTCTCGAGTTCACTAAGGTCATCCATCATGTTCGGAGAGGTGCCGTCGAGCAGCAGGATCAGCACCCCGGTTCTCTCGGCGTGGCGCAGAAATGCGTTCCCCAGGCCCTTGCCAAGATGAGCTCCTGCGACAAGCCCCGGGATCTCGGCAACAACGAACACGTCACGATCCCCCGAGATGATTCCGAGAACAGGCTCACGGGTCGTAAATGGATAGGACGCGATCTCCGGCCTTGCCCCGGTGACCGCCGACAGCAGTGTCGACTTGCCCGAGTTAGGCTTGCCGATGATACAGATGTCCGTTGCAGGCCTCAGCTCGAGCACGATACATCGCTCTTCTCCCGCTTCGCCCTGTCCGGCGACCTCCGGAGCCTGGTTCACAGCGGTGGCAAAGCGGGAATTCCCCACTCCTCCGCGCCCCCCCCTGGCCACCACAACCTCTTGCCCGGCGGCATCCAGGTCAGCCAGCTCGGTCTCAAGGCCGTGACCCGTGCCGCACAGCACCCTCGTACCTACAGGCACCTGAATCGTCAGGTCCTCACCATTCTTACCCTTCTTGCGCCAACCACGACCCCTTCCGCCATTGCCGGCCCGGAGTTCACTCCATCGCCGCATAAAGCTCAGGTCACCCACATCGCGACTGGCCACGACGATAACACTACCTCCATCACCTCCATCTCCCCCATCGGGGCCACCGAAAGGCACGTATTTCTCCCTGCGAAAGCTAACACAACCATCTCCACCGGCTCCACCGCTGACGCTGACTTCTTTTCTATAGTCCATAAATCAATCCTAGAATATATAGAAGTATATCAATAAATAATCGTAACCATAAGCCACGCGATTCCGGGAGGATGAGCGGAACTGAAAACCGCTATGCTCGAGAGGGAACTCTCCTCAAGGGAGAAACAACTTATGCACGGATCAGCGCGGTTTCTGCACGGATTGTCGTCTGTTTCTTGTATGTACGGTCTTGCGAGCGGTGAGCTTCTCCCTGATCTCGGCCACGTGATTGGAGATGGCGGGATTTGTCTTCAACTCGGCGGCTATCTTATCGTGGCCGTGCAGGATGGTGGCGTGGTTGCGGCCACCCAGTTCTCTGCCGATTTCGGTCAGGGAGCAATCGTGCTCGTTACGTATCAGGTAGATGGCGATGTGCCGTGCCAGCGTAGTCCTCTTGTCTCTCTTCCTGCCGGTCAGGTCGTCCACTGTCAGACTGAAATGGTCGGCCACTACCTGCAGAAACCTCCGGATGTCCTGCTTACAGGCCGTGCCTGTTAACAACTTGTTGACACTCTGAGGGGTGAGGCTGGTGCC
>JBLRXG010000028.1:0-10514 GCA_047920855.1 Dehalococcoidia bacterium
CGTTTATCGCCCTCTCGGCTGAACCTAAGTCGAGGCGGCTGAACCAGTAGTGTATGTCGTACCACTCCAGTCGCTTCTCGCCGACGCTGGCGTATTCCTGATATACGGTCTCCCTGGCGCGAACGATATCCAGCCCTGTCTTGCGGGCATAGATCGCAGGAATCATCTCGTGCCAGATAGCTTCGCTGAACTCGTGAGTCACAAGCGTTCCCTCGGCATCAAATGATACTAGCTCTACTCCCTTCATCTGGAGTGGTGATACTATCACGTGGCGAGGGCAGAAGTCCATTTGCCCGCTTCTGGTTGGCGGGCTACAATAGCCTGCATGCCAACCCACCCCATTCCGGATGGTCTGAACCGCAGCTTCGAACTGGGTCCCGTCAGGCCTCCCAGCGAGGCCCGTTCGCTGCTGATACGAGCTACTCGCAACTGCCCGTGGAACCGGTGTCAGTTCTGTCCCATCTACAAGGGCACCAGGTTTGAACTGAGAACGGTCCCTGAAGTCGTAGCCGACATCGAGTCCGCAAAAGCCATCGCCGACGGCATCAAAGAGACAGCATGGAGAACCGGTTATGGCAACAGGGTGAGGGAGTTAGCCGCACAGCTATGTCGGGATCCTCGCTATGGACACTGTGTCAACCACGTCGCATTCTGGCTGTCGACAGGGTCCAGTTCAGCGTTCCTGCAGGACTCGAACAGCCTGCTCATGCGAACCGCTGATATGGTTCAGGTGATCACCTTCCTGCGGAAGACGTTTCCCGAGTTACACAGGGTAACCACTTATGGTCGGTCACACACGGCCGCCAGGAAGGCCCTGACCGAGTTGGAGGAACTCAGGAATGCCGGCCTGGACAGGGTTCACATCGGGCTGGAGACCGGCTATGACGCGCTCCTTACGTACATGGAGAAGGGGTGCACCGCCGGGGATCACATCAAGGGCGGGAGGCGAGTCAGGGAAGCAGGCATCTCGCTGTGCGAGTACGTCATGCCCGGGCTGGGAGGCAGGAGGATGAGCAGAGAGCATGCGCTTGAGACAGCCAGAGTTCTGAACGAGATCGACCCCGATCACATAAGGCTGCGCAGTCTACACGTCTCACCCGCGATGTCGCTCTGGACGAGGATGGAGACGGGCGACTTCGAGATGCAGACTGAGGACGAAGTGGTCAGGGAGATCGCCGTCTTCATCGAAAACCTGGATGTGACAAGCCATTTCAAGAGCGATCATACGCTGAATCTGCTCATGGAGGTACAGGGGAAGCTGCCTGAAGATAAGGAGAAGTGCCTGGGCATCATAGATCGCTACCTGTCGCTTCCGGAGGATGAACGCTTCAACTTCCAGTTGGGGAGAAGGGCGGGGTACTATACCACCCTTGCTGACCTGGCGGATACGGAGAAGCATGGTCTTGTCGACCATGCTGTCCGGCACATCCGCCAGGAGGGTATGAGTGTCGAGCACGCATTGCTGCGGCTCAAGAACACGGTCATCTAACGACTATATCGATCGTTCTGCCGCCCACTCAACAGTGTCCCGAGTGTTCTGTTCGACGTCGATCGCCAGGAGGAAGAGCTCTCTGGCAGAAAGCAGGAACAGCCACACCACAAATGAGCCAATCATCCCTACAATGATCACCATTGCGCCGGCCACGATGTTGACGAACGGCAGCTCCACCATTCCCTCTACGGTCATCCCCGCCATGACTCCGGCGCCGATAGAGCCGATCACACCGACCACCAGCGCTATCCACCCCAGGACTCTGAGGGCACCGGCCGCGAATCGTAGAAACGGATACCTATGCATACTGCCTCCTTTCTATCACAGAACATCCTGCACTACGGTCTGGAACCTGGCTCCCCGGCCGGGCACGACCTCATTGCAGGACTTCTGAACAAGTCCGATGCAAATGGGATACATGATCAGTGACGCGAACCCGGCCACAGGAATGAGACTTACGATTACAGTTGCCCGCATCAAGCTCTCAGGTATCGCCTGTCGGAACCCTCTCAGTCTGGTCTGCAGTCCGACCCTGTCTGCTAGCCTCAGCCAGAACCTGAACAGCCAGTAGAGATTGAAGAAGGGGATGAAGCTGAACCCAATGGCTCTTTTCGCTGCGAAATCGTCATACTTGACCATGGGCATTCTGGAATGCATCAGCCCGAAATAGATAAGAGTGAACAGCCCCAGGGTCGCGATGTGCAGGAAGATGAGGGCGTCGATCGATAACACCCAGGTGACTCGGTGCCGCGCAAATGCAATCCTCTGTTCGAGCGACACATTGTCAAGGTCGAAGGCGGGATTGTAGATGGCTCTTCGCTTCGACCGTGCCGGCTTCCAGGTCAACCGCGCACTGCAATGAAGGCATATTCTGGCCAGCGGCATTGTATGTCCCCCGCAATGGACACAACAGGACCCGGTGCTCCTTATCGGCTCGGCACCACAGGAATAGCAGATATGCGCGGTGGGGATTAGCTCTTTCCCGCAATACCTACAGAACATGGCCTCTTCTCACCAACTAGAAGCGTCTACCGGAACTTTTCTCTTCCCAGAACGGTGAATACTATCGCCGGAATGCCCAGGAATATGGCAGGGATGATCGCCGGCAACGCTATTATCAGGTTACAGATGGCGCCGGCGAGCGCAAGCCCCCAGGCTCTCCTCTGTAGCGCACAGACACTGCCAACAATGCCAATGATGCTGAGAACGATCATGGGCCCGCCCAGCAGCAGGGTCAGCCAACCAACCAACCAGAAGCCAAACCAGCCGAACACTGCCCAGGCGACTCCGATAATCAGGCCGGGAATGGCGATGAGCAGGCCTACCACGCCGGCAACCACGGGCATCCAATCACTGCCCGCATTTGCTGCCTTCGCCGTGACATGCGCGCCGCATTTCACGCATATCTCGGTCAGCGGAGTTGTTGATGCCCCACAGCTAGCACAGAACGCGTTGCCGCTCTGTGGCCGGGCCCCGCAACCCATACAGAACTGTGGAGCACCCGGCAGCTCTTTCCCACAATTCCTGCAGAACATAGTAGACACTTCCTTCAATGGCTGCAATCGGTCACTCAGGAGTCGCCGGCATTCCTGCGCATATCGCACGAGTGTGGAGTACGCCGACGAACACTCCCGCTAACATCACCACCACTGCGCTGCCTCTCGATCAAACGCTTCCTTACCCAGGCTCAGAAGTGCAATCGCCGGTATGGCAAGCCCGATGTTACCGGCCACAAGCGCACATATGGAACCGGCCAGAGCCAGCGCCCATCTGCGCCTCTTCAGAGCAGAAACGCCGCCTGCGATCGAGACGATCCCCAGTACTGCCACTCCGATGCCCACATACATCAGCCATTGCGGCCCCGGGAATTCCGTCGCCAGGGCACCTGCCACCGCCAGTACCGTTCCCAGACCCACCTGCCCTGCTCCCGCGATAATACAGAGCACCCCTGCGGATGTCGACCTGCATCTATGGTGCCTCATCACCTCATCCCTACCGCTACTGCAGTCCCAAGGCAGACCGCATGAATGCGGGCTATCTTACTCAAATTCACCCTTTCCCAGGCTTATGAATATGATGGCCAGTGTACCGTACAGGAGATTGCCGGTTATAGTCACAAGGATGGCCCCGGCCATCGCCAGCCCCCACAGCCTCCTCTTCAGAGCATACACGCCTCCTATAATCGATATGATGCCCAGAATGACTATAGGAACACCGAGAACACTGAGCCATGGCATTTCAGCCAGAGGCAGAGGCAGTTCCATTTCCAGGCCCAGCAGTCCTATAGCGGCGATCCCCACGATCGCCACCAGGCCACCCAGCACGATGATGACTCCTGCGATGATACACAGTATACCCCCGGTTGTCGGCTTCCAGGTTCGCTCCATCCCTTGTTCCTCCTTTCTGCTCCCTTGCTTAACGATATAACGATAAGCCCTACCTGTCAACACCCCCCCCCTCTCAACACATCGTACTACCAACCGGCCGGTCGGGCCGCATCAAGAGCAATGCAACCATTGCATCGCCTCGGCCGGAAGCTCCGCTAACTCTCCCTCATCCCCGGCCAGTTCAACTCTTCGTCGCCGATGCAGCTACCGGATAGATGTCACTATAGCGCAAAACCGTCTCCCCCTCACACCGATATCACCCGGCCCCACCGCGGCAGACCATCGGGCAGGCAGGGTTCTCAGTGCCCCCGCCTTCCATGGGTCTTCGGCCGGGAGTTCACCACGGGAACAAAGAGCCTATCAGAGCGATTCCCGCCAAAGACAGAATCACCCCTACGATAACGCTCACCCCCAGGCCGATGAGAAACATGCGCCACCACAACCCCCAGGCCAGTCTCCAGGTCGGCTTAACCTCGTTTTCCATCTCTTGCTTCTCCTTTTGTCGCACGGACAGGACTGGTCGATTCCGGCTCAATACGTTCAGGTGAACAACCTTCGGATCATTATAGGGGCAGCTATTCCTGCGTGTCAATAAGTGCTGAGAAGCTGCGAACCAGGCGGGGAAGATGGACGATGTCAGCGTAGCAGCCGCTATAGCTGCGCCTGAACCTGATCAGGGAATAGACTGTAAGTATGAGCGGTTGACCCGTCCGATGAACTGCACGGGAACGATCAATGACAGCGCCGGAGCCACTGCCTGAGGCCGTCTGCTTTGCGATCATGCCGCCTGGCCATCGAGCCGAAGCCAACACCGAGACACAGGAATGCTATCCCGAGGAGCCCGAGCGGCTGCGCCATCAGCCCCAAAATGATGCCGCCTACCAGGCCCAGAGTCGCCAGAACAGTTGCCAGGGCGGTATAGACATCGGACCTGCGTTCTGCCCTGTATACCGATTCCCGGAGCTTGAACCTCTGCCACCGCACATCCTCGCCGACGAGGCTCAGTTCGCATTGCGGACAGAAGACCTCGTCCTCGTCTATCTTCGCTCTGCAATGCTGACAATAGACCATCGCCATATCCGTTACTCCGTGAACGATTCGAATTGTACGACACTACTGGTCAGAATTCAACAGGTGCAGCCTGAAGATCACCCTCTTACCCCGAGTTCCCTAACCATATACCCATCGTGCAGAGCGTAACCGAGAGACCGGTAGTAGCCTCTGGCTCCCACGCCGCTCAACACCCTCAACCGACCCGCCCCGCACTCCTCTCCTGCTATCCTCTCCGCCTCGCGCAGCAATCCCTCGCCGAGGCCTTGATGCTGGGCCGCCCCTTCCAGCCTGCTACCCAGCGGCACCTCGGGTCCGAAAACGTGCAGTTCCCTCACCGTGCAGTTCCTGGCCTCGACCCTCAACCTCAGGAGGCCGAACAGGGTCTCGTTTGCATCTTCGCAGGAAAGAAAGACCTCTCTTCCTCCCGCGGCCTCATAGTCCAGCCTCTTCATCTCAGGCTCGCCCGTCACCCGGCCGTCCCGCAACCTGTGCCCGTATTCCCGGCACCGGATGCAGCTGCAACTGAGCCCCAGATCATCCATCTTCTTGCGAATGGTCCCCCTGAGCGCAAGGTCCTTGCTTCCCGCAATGATGAACCTGGTGGGAATGTCCCTCATCAACCTCGATATCCTGACGTACCCGGGGACTATGGTCTTTATGTCAACCAGCAGATCCACCATCCTGTCGTTGTCGTAGGGTTGGTAACGGCCCTCCCTGTACCAGCCCGCCAGTTCGCTTCCGGCAACCACGAGCGTCGGGTACAGCTTCAGCCCGTCCGGCCGAAACCGATCATCCTCAAACAACTGCCGCGACATCTCGAGATCGCGTTCGGGGGTCGAGCCCGGTAGGCCGGGCATCCAGTGGTAGTGGACCTTCAGTCCGTAACTTCTAAGCAATGCGGTGGCCTCGATTATCTCGGCCACCCCGTGTCCCCTCTTAGTCAGACGGTGCACCTCATCATCAAGGGTCTGCACTCCCAGTTCTACTCTGGTGGTGCCGAAATCGAGCATCCTGCGTATCTCCTCATGTCCGCAATAGTCGGGCCTGGTCTCTATGCACAGTCCCACGCAGCGCTGCCCGGATCCTTCATTTGCCTCCTTCGCCTCCTCCAGGCTGGCGGAAGGGAAGCCGTTGAGCGCGTCGTAGCAGTCCTTGACGAACCGATACTGGTATTCGGAGGGATAGGAGAGAAATGTGCCGCCCATGACGATCAACTCGATCTTGTCCAGGGCATGCCCCATATCGGCCAGCGTCCTCAGCCGGATATCGACCTGCTTCACCGCGTCAAACCCGCAGCTCCGGGCCCTCAGGACCGCCGGGGACTCCGACGTATAGCTCTTGGGGGCCTCCGGAGAACCCGGGCAGTAGACACACCGGCCGGGGCAGGGAAAGGGCCTGGCCATCACAGCCACCGGGGTCACACCCGAGATAGTCCGAGACGCCTTCCTCACTGTTAGCATCTGTCCTCGATGTGATAGAGTTTAGCAGACGGTACCCATGGCGACAAACAGAAGCGCGTTCGATCTAATAGCCGCAAGCTGGTACGGTGTAAGGCACTGGCCCCTATTGCGAAAGGAACTGGAGGAGGTCTCAGCGAGATGGGAGGGCGGCAGGCTGCTCAACGTAGGTTGTGCCCACGGGCCGGACTTCCTGCCCTTTCGCGACGGATTCGAACTCTGCGGCGTGGACGCCGCCCGGGCGATGCTCGTGCAGGGCCTGCGCTATTCGGCCAGGCACAAGCTTTATGTCCACTGGATCGGTGCCGATGCCCTGGCCCTACCCTTCTCAGATGGAACCTTCGATTGCGCCATCTCCGTGGCCGCCTACCATCACATCAAGCTCAGACACGATAGGGAGGCGGCGTTTCGAGAGCTCAGACGCGTGGTAAGGCCCGGGGGCGAGGCCTTTCTCACCGTGTGGAATTACGGACAGCCCCGCTTCTGGTTTCGATCGAGGGAACAGCAGGTTCCCTGGAGACTCAAGGAAGGCACGGTCTACCGCTACTACCACCTGTTCTCCTACCAGGAACTGGCAGCCTCGCTGACAGGGGCGGGATGGGAGATAATCAGAATGCTGCCTGAGAAGTCCTACCGCTTTCCCGTCAAGCACTTCTCGCGCAATATATGCGTTCTGGCGAGAAACCTGCACAGCCGCAGTCCACGGTGAGCCGTGTTGACCACGGTGACGTCCCGCCCTCCCCCCAACCTCTACTTCTTCGCCGTCACAAGCCAGTCCTGATCTGCGTAGCAGTAGCTGATCTCGATGCTTGTGAACCCGGCTCGCCTCAGAATCTCACTCAGGCTGTCATCGTCCAGAAAGTGGTATTCCCTGCTCTCAGCTCTGTCCAGGATGATCCTGTTGATTGTGGCGACGACGAGATTCACCGGGATCAGCAGGATGGAGATTAGCGCGTGATGGATCCTCCTGTGGATGGGAACAAGCCGTCTCAATACTCTCAGATGTTCTCGTACGAGTTCCTTCTCTCCAGCACCGGGCCTGGGATTGGCGATGACCAGCGTACCGCCGCCGGGTCTCAGGACCCTGTAGAACTCGGATAGCGCGCCCTCCGGGCTCTTGAGGGCATAGAGCACATTGGAGCATACCACCTTATCGAAACAACCGTCTGGAAACTCCAGGTCTGTGTTCAGGTCGGCAGCAAGGAATCTGACGTTGGGGAAGTCCCTGCATCGCCTCCCGGCCCGCCTGATCATACCCCGGCTGGAATCAACGCCTGTGATGCTGATCGTCTTGCCCTTGTTCCCTCTCACCACCTTCTCGATTACAGCCCCCGATCCGCATCCGGCGTCCAGAACGGACTCCCCGTCACTCACTGCCAGAGCAGTGTTGAGGTCATCCAGAAGCTGCCTGTAAGGAAACAGATTCCTGAGAGCCAGATCATAGAAGAATGAGTATACTCCCCACAATGACATATCAATCAACAGGACCGGGCACACAGAACAGGGCGAAGGGGACCTTCTCTGCTGCGCAACCTATTCATCGGGTGGGCTCTGGCCTACCTTCACCTGCTCGACAGTCCCACCTTCGAGGATGCCGAGGAAGACCTCCACCAGGTCAGGATCGAACTGCGAGCCTGCGCACCGGCGCAGTTCCTTAACTGCCTTTTCGCTGCATAGTGCCGATCTGTATGGACGGGCCGAGGTCATGGCCTCAAAGCTATCGGCTATGGCGAGTATCCGGGCCTCGATCGATATCTCCTCGCCCTTCAACCCTTCGGGATACCCTCCGCCATCCCATCTCTCATGGTGATACAGGATGATGCTGACGCAGGGGACCAGATTGGGTATACGACCGATGATCGTTGCCCCCAGCCTGGGGTGAGCCTTGATCAGTTCCCAATCCTCCGTGCTCAGCTTGCCCTTCTTGTTCAGCACTCGATCGGCAATCCCGATTTTGCCGATATCGTGCAGCATAGCCGCCGTGCTCACCCGGGATACCTCGTCGGGCGACAACCCGACTTTCTCGGCCAGAGCTACGGCATACGTGTTCACCCTCCTCGAGTGGCCGTAGGTATAGGGATCTCTTGCTTCCACTATCGAGGCCAGGGCATAGATCGTGCTCAGGCCGTTGTGTCTGGAGGAAACCCCGACCTCGTCCAGCGGTTCGGACAGGATCTTGGAGGAGAGATAGACCCGGTTGCCCCCCGTGCGCTTGGCGAAGTACTGAGCAGTATCGGCCACAGTAACCAGTTCTCCGGGCATGACTCCATCCGATGGATAGGTGGACACACCGATGCTGCATGTTACCGCGACCTCCATCTCCTGCATCCTGCTGGCGATCTCGTTACGAACCCGCTCGGCAACTACATGTGCATCGGCCATCGCTGTTCGGGGCAGGATCACGACAAACTCATCGCCGCCGTAGCGAAAAGCCTGGTCGGCGCCCCTCAAAGAGCCTTTGATAGTCCTTGCTATCGTGCCAAGAAGAGTGTCACCCGTCGGATGTCCGTATATATCGTTGTAGGTCTTGAAATTGTCGAGATCCAGATACAGTACGGAAAAGTCCTCGCCATGGCGACCGTGCCGGGAGATCTCCTCCTTTATCCTTTCCTCGAAGTGACGGCGGTTGAACAGCCCGGTCAGTTCATCAACACGGGACCTCTGTTCAGCCGCCGCATAGAGCTGGGAGTTCTCAACCGGAGTGGCGATCTGAAGGGCCACCTGCTCCAGGAGTCGTATCTGCTTCGGGCCGAATGCGTCACGCTCTTTGCTGGCCACGATGAAGGCACCTATGCACTCCTCCTTAATCTGCAGAGGCAGATAGACCACAGACCGCACTCCCTGTTCAAGATGATGCTTCCCGGTCACGAACCTTCTGCTCACCGACAGGTCGGGCTCATACACAGTCTTCCTCTCACGACAGACATACTCGGTGGCAGTGCCGGCAAGCGGCATTCTCCCATCGCTCTTCCACGGAGAGTCCGTGCTGCTGGACAGAGCCAGTATGTGAAGCTCGTCACCATCGACCAGAGCGATGGTTGCCCAGTCGAGATCGACCATATTCTCTAACTCCCTGACAAAACCCTCGAATATGGAGTTGATGCTCATGCTTGATGTAACAATGATCCCTAGACGGTTAAGCAGGGCTATCTCTCTTCGCTGCTCCTCGATCTGCTCGTGGTAGTATTCCTTCTCCAGGCTCGCGGCCACCTGAGCTGTGATCGACTCCAGCAGATGCATGTCCTCAACCGTATACAGCTTTCCATCCCGCCGCCCGCTCACCGCCAGGATAGCTGCGATCTCGTCTCTGTTAATCACAGGGATAAATATCTCTATCTCGGCGGAACGAATGCTCTCCTTCTCCTCCTGCCACATAGACTGGAACTCGGGCAGAATCCCGAGACTCCTTTCCGGCAATATAGTCCTCTCCTTCCTCAACCAGGTTACCATGGGACTGTCCGGTAGGAGCAGCAATTCACCCATGGGATTGCCCGCGGAAGGAGGGTAGACGAACCGGGCAACGAAAACTCCATCCTCAGCGCGCGGCAGAAGTACACAGGATCTTCGAGCGTCAACGGACTCCGATAGCAGGCCAACGAATTCCTTCCCGAACTGCTCCATATCCGGCACATCGTGTATCGTGCTGACAAACTGGGAGAGCTTGCGACGGTGATCGTATCTCTCTCCTATGAAGGCATGCTCCATCCTGGAGCGCCATTGTGCCCCGACCCTAGAGACGAACAAGAGAACGGCGGGAATTCCCAGGCTTAGCGCCAGCAGTAGAGCTTCAACTGCAGACAACCTGTGTTCCGGTCGATAGGATAGCCAGAAGACCAGCAGTACCAGGCCGACGCCCGTACCGTACAGCAGGAAGTTCACCAGCGCCTTGCGCAGCACGACCATCACATCCAGCAGCCGGTGGGCAACAACAGCGTATGTCAGAATCCCCGCCACAATCAGGTTTCCCGCATGAGAAACGGGATACCTGGCTCCCACCGGGAGCATATTCAATAATAGGAAGACCGCCAGGACTGTGATAGCAGCCAGCAGGTACGCAATCTGATTGCGTTCAGCGGGATCGGCCGATATCCCATACCTGCGCGTCAACGAAGCGATATCCCTGGA